>CAYJDZ010000034.1:4714-11232 GCA_964368955.1 uncultured Mariniplasma sp. | reverse complement strand
AAAAATGATAGTCAAATACAATATATGCTATAATAATTTTGAGGTGTAGGATGAAAACAATAATATTTTTTGATGTTGATAACACAATTTATAACAATAAAACAGGAAAAATTCCAACTCAAACAAAAACTTTAATCAAAAGTTTAAGTGAAAAAAAAGATGTTATCTTAGGACTCGCTACAGGTAGGGGTTTAAAGAAGTTGGAAATTATTGATGAAATTCTTCCATATTTTACTTTTAAAGTTTTAGTAAATGGTGCTTATGTTTTAAAAGATAGCGAAGTTATTTTTGATTCACCTATTGAAATAGAAGATGTTGCTGAAGTCTTAGAATTAATTAAAGGTAAAAATCTAAATATTGGGATGGTAGGCATTAATGATGAAGCAGTCAATGCTTTTGATGATCGTGTTAGCCACGGTATAGAGGCTTTAAGAGGAGTCCACTTGAAAGTTGATGAAAACTTTTATCTTAAAGAAAAAATCTATCAATTGTGGATGTTTGCAGACCATGATTATGAAATTTTAGAGATGGCTCAATTGATGCCTAAGTTTAGGGTGTTTCCTTGGAACCAAGGTGGAGCCGATTTCACATATCCAAACAGCAATAAGTCACACGGTATTAAAGAGTGCTTAAAAAATGAAACTGACTATAGACTTATATGTATAGGTGATGGATCAAACGACATTGAAATGATTGAGATGGCAGATATCGGTATAGCGATGGATAATACTAGGTTTAGTGAATTAAAAGAAAAAGCCGATCATATTGCTCCTCATATCCACGAAGATCAATTACACGACTTTTTTAAGAAACTCAATTTAATTTAAGGTCTTAGTTTGTTTTGAACAATTTTAATGATTTCTTTAGGAACATAAGGAGATATATCAGCATGATGAACGATGAGTTCTTTGATTGCTGATGATGAAACAAAGTGATTTTTAGAAGAAGGAAATAAAATTAGGGTTTCAATATCTCTAAAGATATTTCTGTTGAATTGATAAAGCGCATATTCATTTTCATAATCTTGGATATTTCTTAAACCTCTAATCATGAGTTCAATACCATTTTCTTTAGCATATCTAACAACAAGATCATTTGTAGAAGAAACGACAACATTATCAATATCCTTGATGACAAGAGAAATCATATCCATGCGTTCTTCAGTTGTAAAGGTGGGAATTTTCTTATAATTGTCAGCAACTACGATATGGAGTTGATCAACAATTCTAGCAGCACGTTTAATAATATCAAGATGTCCAATAGTTAGTGGATCAAATGTTCCTGGATAAACAGCCTTTTTCATATTTAATACCTCGCTTTATGTATAGTATATCAAAAAAAAACAAAAAAAATCAAAGGAGAAGAAAAAAATGAACACTTATCGCAAAAGTTTAATCATACAACTCATTATGTTTGTTGTATTTCTAGTGATGGCAATTAATGTTACTGTTCAACATTATGTTTTAGAACAGTTTCCTGCATACAGCTATATCGTCTTAGGCGTTTTAGTATTATTTGGTGTTGCCGGCTTCCTGTTTTACAAAAAAGCTTCAAACGAAATGGCAGTGATTACACCTAAAGAGCTAAAAACGTTGAAGACATTACTTTATGTCTATCTGTTTTTATATATTGGCGAGATGTTGCTATCAGGCATAGATAATATGCCAAAAGATATCATCGCAATCGGTTTTGGATCACTTTTAAGTATAGTAGCTATTACTGGTATTGTGATACAATATCAAATTCTTAAGCATAAATAACAAAGAACTATTTAATGCTTTAAAAAGTAAAAAAGGACACTAGTCCTTTTTCTTTTTAAGCATTGTATTAAAAAAATGGTCTTCAAGAATGCCATTAAAGACGATATTTTTAAGTCTAAATACCATCATGTAAAAGAATAGGGTCCCACATAGAAAAGATAATTGATTGATTAGAATATCTTTATTAGGTGTTTGTGAATGTTGCAATCCAAAAGCAATTTGCTTTGGATTATCATCTATATCTTGATAAACAGAGATGATTTCACTTTCAAATATTTTTTCCATTGTTTCTTTAACTCTAATCTCAAGTTTAATCGTATCTACACCCTTAGCGATATAAATATCATTGACTTCACTTAAGCCATCTTTTATTGAAATATTGTTTTCAGGGACATTGTTTTCAAGAACAACAATTTGATAAAGATTTGAGTTAGAGCTAAGATTAGAGGAAATCATAAACTGTATGTGAGGAAATATTTCTGGTTCAGTAAAACTTAATGTAGTTTTATAACCACTTAAAGCAAGTATTGAAAAATCAGTTGATTCATAATTAATGATAGGATTAATTTCGTAGTAATCCGATTGTTTCACTATTTCTTGATATAACATGGTTTGAGAATCTGTTAGGGGCTCATTTGTGATGATCGTAAGATCATGAACTCTTGCTGTGGGATTAGAAGCATAGACAATGCCTAAATAGACAGCAAGAGAAGAAAAAATGAGCAAGATAAAGATAAAGGATGCATTGATCAGTTGAGTAAAAGTTTTTCTTTTTGTATAGATTTCCCTAATGAAAAAGATGAGCAACAAAATCGCAAGTATTTGGGGAATTAAAATAGAAAGCATTAAAAATAAGATAAACATCACTTTATTGAGCCATGAAGAAGCTTTGAAAAGATCAATTAGTTTATCTGATTTCGGCTCTAAATCATGATCATATTTAGAAATGAGTTCATAGATTGCAAGAGATGCAAGGCCAATAGTAAAGATGATTACAAAGCTTAAGAGGGCATATTTTTCTGGATTGAAGCTATGCCAAATTAGATAATTGAGATTTGACGCTTGATGAGTATAATAAAAATGATAACTTGTTTCATACTCCAAAGATAGAGTATAAACCTCTAGTTTAATATAACTATCTTGATTGACAGAATCAAAATCTAAAAGTAAATCTTTAACGTTTGTATAATTTGAGTCAAAGATTTTAACTTCATACGCAGATCCGACAGTTAAGTAATAATCAATGACTTCATCATTTTTAACAACCATTAATTGAACTTGATCATCATAATTATATAGATTGTAAAATGAATCATAATTAGATACTTCAATGAGTGGTTGCTTGTTTTCTACAGCAAAAGATATGAGTGAAATGACAAGTGCAATTATGGTAACAGTAATCAGTTTATATTTCATAAGTCCCCACCTGTTAATTTTACCTCTATTATAACAAACTATCTTTAAAAGAAAATCGAATTTATGAATTATTAACCTGTTTGTAGTAAAATAAAAATGAATAGATAAATAGGAGGAAAATTAAATGAATATGTTACATGAGAATTACGTCTTATCAAATGGTGTTAAGATACCCAAGATAGGCTTTGGAACATGGCAGGTTCCAGATGGAAAAATCGCTTATGATTCAGTGTTGATGGCTCTTAAAAACGGATATCGCCATATTGATACAGCTGCAGCTTATCATAATGAGGAAAGTGTTGGAAAGGCAATTAAAGATTTTGGGCTCCCAAGGGAAGAAGTATTTGTCACATCAAAACTAGAATCAAGCATCAAAACTTATGATGGTGCTAAAAAAGCTTTTCAAAAAACGATCGATGCCCTAGGATTTGATTATTTAGATCTTTACTTAATTCATGCACCGTGGCCATGGAATGAAATGGGCAAAAACTGTGATCAAGGAAATGTTGAAGCTTTTAAAGCAATGATTGAACTTTATGAAGCAGGAAAGATTAAATCAATTGGTGTTTCTAATTTTTCACCAAAAGATATTGATAATATCATTAATCATCTAAATTTTGTGCCTCATGTCAATCAAATTTCGTTTTTTGTTGGACATAACCAAGTTGAGACTGACACATATTGTAAGGAAAAAAATATATTGGTTGAAGCTTACTCTCCACTTGCGATTGGACACGCTTTAAAAAATCCATTAGTGATTGAGATGGCTTTGAAATATGAAAAAACACCTGCACAGATGCTGATTCGCTACTGTCTAGAAAAAAATACTTTACCACTTCCAAAATCAACACATGAATCTAGAATTATTGAAAACAGTAAGGTTGATTTTAAGATTAAAAAAGCTGATTTAAAAATTTTAGATCAAATTGATGATGATCCTAGAAAATGGAACTAATTAAATAGAAAAAATGGAGAAAATTTTCTCCATTTTTTATTAAATATTTAATTCTTTTTGACAACTCTTACAATACCCATAAACGGTCATATCATGATGGGTTATTTTAAATTCTTTTTGCAAGGCAATATCATTTGCTATATGGTCAATATGGCAATCAATTTCATACATCTTTTGACAATTAACGCAAATCATGTAGTGATGATGCTCTTTATGAGTTATGTAATAATAAGTGCTGTGATTCATAAAACTCTTTGATATTAATCCTTCGGCAAAAAATAAATCTAAAGATCTGTAAATAGTTGATAAGTTAAGCGCGTCAAGAGGTAGCTTTTCCATAATCATTTCAGCACTTAAAGGCTTACTAGCTTTATCTAGAATAGTTAAAATTTGTTTTCTTTGACTTGTCATTCGCATAAAATCATCTCCTTAGTACTTTTTTTAAAATCATTAAGATTATGAGTAAAATTGTATAGATTACAACAATCGTTGATCCTACTGGAATTTCTAGAGGGTGAGCAATAAATATACCTAATACAACAATGATTAAACTTGAGATCATTCCCAGTAATAAAGTCATTTTAAAACTTTTTGTCCATTGACTAGAAATGATTGATGGAAAGACAATTAACGCTGAAATGAGAAGTGTACCAATTGTTCTCACACCAATAACGATAAAGGCTGCCGTTAATAAGGAAAGTCCATAACCGAGTAGATTAGTTTTTACTTTTGAAAACTTAGCGTAATTAAGGTCATAGGTCATTAAAAATAAAGGTCTATAAAACATGACTACAAAACCTAGAATCAAAAGACTCACGATACTAGATAAAATCATATCAGCTTTAGTTGCGGTAAAAATATTTCCAACTAACATGCTTTCAACAGAAATATTAAACCCAGATCCTTTTTTAATTAGAATTAAGCCAATCGCAAATGAAACACTCGCGACAAGTCCAATCGCGGCATCCCCGTTCATCTTATCAGTTGTTGATAAGTATTTAATAAATAGTGAGGCTAACATCACAAACGGAATGGCAATGTATAATGCTTCATTTGATAGTAGAATGCCTAAAACTAAACCTGCGAAACTAACATGTGCTAATCCGTCAGCAATCATAGCTTGTTGATTTAAGACAAGATATGGGCTTAACAAAGAAGCAGAAAGAGCAAGTGTAATCCCAATGAATAGGGCATTGACGATAAAATCATATTGCAATAAATCAAACATGATGGTGCCCCCTATGTTCGAATTTGTGGAATTCTTCAAAAGAACCTAAAAATTTAATAGTTTGGTCAACATACATAATTGTGCAATCATCTTTAACTGCATCAGTTAAGTCATGAGTGACATGGATGATGGTTGTTTGGTGTGCTTGTTGAATTTCATGAAGCAAGATATAAAATTTTTCTCTAAAAGAAGGATCAAGTGCACTAGTAGGTTCATCTAGGATTAAGACATCGGGTGTTGATATTAATGCTCTAATTAAGTAGACTCTTTGTTGTTGGCCACCAGATAGAAAATTCATACTTTTGTTAAAAAGTTCAGAGATTTCCATTCTTTTTAACCATTCTTTGATGAGCAAACATTCTTTTTTAGAGGGGATTAATTTTTGTTTTTGAAATCCACTGTAAATGACTTCTTGAACTGTCATTGGGATTTGATTTTTAAGATTTAATTTTTGAGGTAGATAACCCATATTATAGGTACTTATGGTAATTGATCCTTTTGTAGGTTTTAGTAGACCAACAAGGGTTTTAACAAGTGTTGTTTTGCCACTACCATTTGGACCAACGATATGAAAAAAGTCTCCTTTTTTAACATGGAAATTTATATCGTATAATACATCAAATTTGCCATATGAGACATAAACATTTTCGTATTTAATCATTTGATTGAGGTATACCTAAAGCTATTCTGATTTGTTCAAAATTTCTTTGCAATAAATCTTTGTAGGTAACCTTAGCCTCCCAGTCTTTTTGATTTAAGTTGTGATAAGTGTGTAATTCAAGTAAGGTTAGATCATATTGATTCTTTGATTTTAAGTTTTCTTTAATGACCAATGCTGCTTTGGGTTGAATTAAAACTTCTGTGAATAAAAAGTGAGTTTGAGATGATTTAACCAAATCTGAAAATGCGATAATCTCACTACTTGTTAGATCAGCATCAGGTTTAAATTCCCCAAATAAAGACACGATATTCAAATGATATCTTTCAGCAAATAGGCCAAGTGCATTATGGCCAGCAAAATAAATGGTTGAATCCATATAAAGCGGGTTTGTCAAAGTCTCATCTATCTGATGGTGTAATTGATCTATTTCAGTTATATAAGATAATGCATTTTGACGATAATATGCTTCATTTAAAGGATCGATTAAAACAATATGTT
>CAYJDZ010000034.1:0-4614 GCA_964368955.1 uncultured Mariniplasma sp. | reverse complement strand
ACATAACTTTTCGACATATCAAGAACAACTGTATCTTTGCCGCCTATTTTTTTAGGATCTTTAATCCAAGTATCAATATCTAGACTTGTAAATAAAAATAGTTTTGAGTCTTTGATATCAACGATATTTTTACTTGAAGCCTCAAAACTATGAATGTCAGCACCAAGTGGAATCAATAAATTTACACTCATTTTATCGCCCACTATTTGGCTAGCAAAATCGTAGTGTGTATACATCGATGTAACGATATCATAAGAATCAGAAGTCTTACATGACATGAGGATAAAAGATGATATGAAAAGTAGAATAAGAACCGCAAATTTTTTCATTAAAAAAACCTCCTATTGCAAATCATTCGCAATAAGAGTATACCATGAAACTTCGTAATTGCAAATCATTCGCAACTCTTTTATTTGATATTTTTAAAAACATATAAAAGCAGCACAAAAAATTGTAATTATGAATAAATAATGTTATAATTAAAGCCTAAACGTGAGTGGGATGATGATTTCCACTCATTTTATTGAGGTTAAAGGATGAATTTAGAAAAGATGAAACAAAAGTTAATCCCTATCATAGAAAGATATGATTTAGAGATTTATAGTATCCGTTTAAAAAAAGAATTTGGCGAAAGAATTGTTGAAATCCTACTTGATGTAGAAGTTATGGATATTGACCAATTAGAAAAAATTCACTTAGAATATGCTGCTCTTTTATCAGATGAAGACTTAGATTCTGATTGTTTCTTAGAACTTTCTTCACTAGGACCAGAAAGACCACTTAAGTTAAGAGAAGATGTTTTAAATGCGATTGGGAAGTATATTTATTTTGAAACAAATAAATATCAAGGAAATGGATATATCATATCATTTATTGATGATATAATTAAAATAGAAATTAATGACAAAGGACGTATTAGAAAAATTGATTACAATTTTGATGATGTTAGAAACATGCGTACTTCGGTCAAAATATAGGAGGATATCATGATTAGTAAAGTATTTTTTGAAAATGTTGATGCGGTTGCTGACGAAAAAGAACTCATGAGAGAACAAGTCTTAGATGCATTCACTCAAGGTTTAACAGCAGGCTGTAAAAAAGCGCACGATGTACGCTCTTGTCGTGTCGAATTAAAAGAAGATCGTAATGAGATTTTAGTTTTTACTCAACACTTAGTTGTTGATGAATTGAGCATTGAAGCAGATAAAAATTACACTCAAATGTTAATTGATGATGCTAGAAAAATTAACTCTAGAATTAAAACAGGGGAAATTTTAGAACAAAAAATTGATCCAAAAGATTTTGGACATTTTGCTGTTAGAGATTTTAAATCAAGACTTAATGAAAGCCTGGTTTCAAGTCAAAAAGAAAACCTTTATAATCACTTTAAGGCTTTTGAACATG
Source organism: uncultured Mariniplasma sp. (assembly GCA_964368955.1). Taxonomy (GTDB): domain Bacteria; phylum Bacillota_I; class Bacilli_A; order Acholeplasmatales; family Acholeplasmataceae; genus Mariniplasma. Next base: position 3,210 of record CAYJDZ010000034.1, on the reverse strand, counting down.
AAATGATTAACGCGAGAGTTATTGATGTTGCCGATGATCACTACCGCTTAGATATAGGTAGAGATTTGACAACATTATTACCTAAAAAAGAAGCACTTCCTAAAGACCATTTTCATGTCGGTGATCACATTAGAGTTTATGTGTCAGATGTTGAAATGAAAACAAAATGGCCAAAAGTGTTTGTCAGCCGTTCACATCCAAGTCTAATTATTCGTCTACTTGAAAACTATATACCAGAAATTAAAGAGGGTATTATCGAAATCATGGGAATCTCAAGAGACCCAGGCGATCGTTCTAAGATTGGTGTTAAATCAAATGATTCTAAAGTCGATCCAATTGGCGCATGTGTTGGTGAAGGTGGATCACGTATTAGAGAAATCGTTAAAGCATTAAGCGATGAAAAAATTGATTTATTCCGTTGGAGTGACAATGAAAAAGAATTAATCGCAAATGCGCTTCAACCAGCTGAAGTGGTTGCGGTAACGCATGTGAATCCAAAAGAAAAAAGTGCGCTTGCTATTGTACCTGATACACAGTTGTCACTAGCAATTGGTAAGCTCGGACAAAATGTTAAACTTGCTGTTCAAGCATGTGGTTGGAGTATCGATATTAAATCAGAAACAACAGCTCAAGGCGAAGGCATTCTATATTAAAGAGTAAAAAGGTGGTATGATGAAATGAAAAAAGTAAAAAAAATTCCACTAAGAACTTGTGTTGTAACACGAGAAGTTTTACCAAAAAAAGAATTAGTTCGCATTTGTGCTACCAAAGAAGGTGTTGTCTCAATTGACACCAATGGTAAAGCTCCAGGACGCGGTGCATACTTGAAGTTAAGCAAGGATGTTGTCTTATTAGCGAAAAAAAATAAAGCCTTAGATAAAAAATTAGAAACAGAAGTGCCAGAACATATATATGATGATTTACTTAAACTGATTCATGGATAAAACCATTGGATTAGCCTATCGTGCTCGAAAAATTACATTAGGAACTGAAATGACGATAGAAAGTTTAAGAAAGAGAAATTTATATGTAATCGTTTTGGCAAATGATGCTTCAGAATTAACAAAGAAAAAGGTTAGAGATAAAGCAAAAACATACGAGACACCAGTAATTGAAGATCTAAATTCACTAGATTTATCTCGTGCTGTAGGAAAAACGGATATCAAAGTGATTGGTATAACAGATAAAGGATTTAGCCAATTATTGATAGACCAGAAAAGGAAGTGATTATATGCCTCAAAATCAAAAAAAGAAACCAAATAATTATAAGAATAAACCAAACAACAAAAAATTTGTCGCAGTAAAAAAACCTCAAATCATCGAGGATAAGATTTTTATTTATAAACCTGATATGACGGTTGCTGATGTTGCTCAAGAATTAAAAATTAGTAATGCTGCAATGATCAAAAAACTGATGACTCAAGGACTTATGGCATCAGTTACACAAGTTATAGATAGAGACACCATTGAAGTTATTGCCCTTGATGAAGGCTTTGAAGTTCAAGATGAAGTGATAACCGATGTGACAAGATTTGATGAAATGGAAATTATTGACGATCCAAAAGATTTAGTCAAGAGACCACCAATTGTTACAGTTATGGGACACGTTGACCATGGTAAAACTACTTTATTAGATGCAATTCGTAAATCTCGAGTTGTAGAAGGTGAAGCTGGCGGAATCACACAACATATTGGTGCATATCAAGTCGAAAAAAATGGAGAAAAAATTACATTTATTGATACACCAGGCCATGCTGCTTTTACAGAGATGAGAGCAAGAGGCGCTAAAGTAACTGATATTGTTATCTTAGTGGTTGCTGCTGATGATGGTGTTATGCCACAAACAATTGAAGCACTAGACCATGCAAAAGCTGCTAAAGTGCCAATAATCGTTGCTGTTAATAAAATTGATAGACCTTCTGCAAATCCTGATCGTGTGATGACAGAACTATCTGAACGAGGATTAGTACCAGAAGCATGGGGTGGAGATACACCGTTTGTTAATATTTCAGCATTAAAAAACCAAGGTATTGATGAACTATTAGATGTGATTCAATTAATTAGTGAAATTGATGAATTTAAAGCTAATCCAAAACGTTTAGCTAAAGGTACAGTAATTGAAGCAAGCCTTGATAAGGGTAGAGGTGCTGTGGCAACTCTAATCATTGAAAATGGAACACTACACATTGGGGACTATATTGTTATCGGTAACACTTACGGTAAAATTAGAACCATGAACGATGATTTAAAAAAACGTTATGATGTAGCACTTCCATCTCAACCTATCGAAATTACAGGATTAAATGAAGTCCCTGAAGCTGGAGATATCTTCATGGCATTTGTTGATGAAAAAATGACGAGAAGTATTGCTTCAAACCGTCAATCTAGACAAAAAGATACTGAATTAAAACAAATGAAAAAACGTTCTCTAGATTCTTTGTTTGGACAACTTGAAGCTGAAACTAAAGAGCTAAATATCATTATAAAAGGTGATGTTCAAGGCTCTATAGAAGCTTTAAAAGGACTTTTAGAAAAAATAGATATCAATGGTTTTCACGTGAATATCGTTAGACACTCTGTTGGTGCAATTACTGAAAATGATGTATCACTTGCCTCAGCATCTAATGCAATCGTTATTGGATTTAATGTTAGACCAACAGCTGCAGTTAAAAAAGTTGCTGACAATGAAGGCGTAGAAATACGTTTATATAGTATTATCTATCGTGTACAAGAAGATATTGAAGCTGCCCTTAAAGGCATGTTAGAACCTGAGTTTGAAGAAGTCGTTACAGGTCAAGCTGAAGTTAGAGACACTTTCAAAAATTCAAAAGTTGGAACTATCGCTGGATGTATGGTTACTGATGGCGTCATCAAAAGAGATGCTCTCGTCAGATTATTAAGAGATGGTATAGTTATATATGAAGGCAAACTTGCATCGCTTAAACGCTTTAAAGATGATGCTAAAGAAGTCAGAACAGGCTTTGAATGCGGTATGTCTATAGAAAACTATAACGACCTTAAGGTTGGCGATATCATAGAAGCATCACAATTAAAAGAAATTGAGGTCTAAGATATGTCAATAACAACTGAAAGATTAGCAAGTCTTATCCAAAGAGAACTTGCTCCAATTGTAAATCAAGAAGTTAGAGATAAAAGTTTTGGTTATATTAATTTAACGGAAGTTAAAGTGACTAAAGATGTATCATATGC
>CAYJDZ010000033.1:0-11536 GCA_964368955.1 uncultured Mariniplasma sp. | reverse complement strand
TGATAGCAATTATCAAAAAGCTGCTGAACTTCAATATAGTAAAATTCCAACTCTAGAAAAACAAATCACAGAACTCTCCGAAGAAGGTTCAAAAGAAGGACGATTGCTAACTGAGGTGGTAAGCGAAGATATTATCGCAGATATCGTTTCCAAATGGACTCATATCCCAGTCTCAAAATTAATGAGTGGTGATAAAGAAAAACTTCTACACTTAAAAGAAACTCTAAAACGTAGAGTCATCGGTCAAGATCACGCAATTACCCTAATTAGTGATGCGATTATCAGACAAAGAGCTGGCATTAAAGATGAAAATAGACCCATCGGTTCATTTTTATTCCTTGGTCCTACAGGCGTTGGTAAAACTGAGGTGGCAAGATCACTTGCTGAAGCTCTATTTGATAGTGAGCATCAAATCATCAGACTAGATATGAGTGAATACATGGAATCTCATAGCATTTCAAGATTAATTGGTTCTCCTCCAGGATATGTAGGCTATGATGAAGGTGGTCAGCTTACAGAAGCCGTTAGAAGAAAGCCTTATTCAATTGTTTTATTTGATGAAATTGAAAAAGCTCATCCAGAAGTTTTTAATATCTTACTACAAATTCTAGACGATGGCAGACTTACCGACAATCAAGGACGCACAGTTGATTTTAAAAACACAATCATCATCTTAACCTCAAATATTGGTAGTGAAATTTTATTGCGTCATGATGATGATGCGCTTAAACAAGTCCAAGCATTAATTAAATCAAAATTTAAACCTGAATTTTTAAACAGACTTGATGAACAAATTATTTTCAATACTCTTGGTCTAAAAGCTCAAATAGAAATTACTCATAAAATGCTAAATGACTTAGTAAAAAGAGTAGAAAACCAAAACATCCACATCATTTTTAGTGATGACATCCAAAAATATGTAATTAAGCATGGATACAGTGATGAATATGGTGCTAGACCTTTAAAACGATTTATTCAAAAAGAAATCGAAACATTAATAGCTACCAAGATGATTGAAGGCTCACTAATCCCTCATCATAGCTATAAGTTAATCATTGTTGATGAAAAACTCGATATCATTGAAAACTGATAAATAACAGGCTTTTGCCTGTTATTTTTTTAGCTCATAAAGAAGAAAAAGAAGCTAATTAGCTTCCTTTGCTTATAATTAATATTCTTGTTTCCTAATTGAACCATCTAATTTATGAATGACAATTGATGTATTATTCTTATCTGCTAAATCTTGCGCAAAAACAATTGCTTCTGCTTGAGTTTCAAAATACTTAATTGTCTTTGAGGATCCTTCTTTTCTTACACGCCATTGTTTATGAAAATCACTTTTTGCATCTTTGTTTTGAGATACATGATATTTCTTAATCTTTGCGTCTTCTGCTACTTTAAGTTCCTCTTTAACTTCGACTTTAGGTTCAACCTTTTTACCTTCAACTTTTTTAGGTTCTACCTTTTTAACTTCGTCAACGACGACAGATTCAACTTTAACTTCTTTAACCACAGGTGATGGTGCAGGTCTTTCTCCAACAATTGTTTCTTTCTTCAATGATTCTTGTTGCATTTTCAACTGTTCTTCTTGTAACGCTTTCTTTTCTTCACGTTTTTTTCTAAAAAAACACATCTAAAAAACCTCCTTCTATTTTAATTCTATTATATACTATTATTTCATATTATAACAGCAATAACACTACTTATCAGTTGTGGTCTAAAAACCAGTCGGTAATCTCTTTTAGTCTTTTAACTCTTGCTTGAGGTTTACCACCTCTTGATAGTTCATGTGTCTCACCTTTAAACCATACGAATTTGGTGTCTAGGCCCTTTTCTCTTAAGATAGAGTAATATTGCATTGCTTGCTCAATAGGACATCTATAATCTTCATCTGAATGGATAAACAAAAGTGGTGTCTTAACGTTCATCGCATATTTTATTGGAGATTGTTGCCATAAAAGGTCTGTATCTAGCAAAGGATGACCATTGGTTTGATCTTTAGAAAAATAAAAACCAATATCCGATGTACCATGAAAAGAAAGCCAATTAGATATACTTCTTTGAGTTGCTGCTGCTTTAAATCGATTCGTATGACCAACAATCCAGTTTGTCATAAATCCACCATAAGAACCACCTGTGACAAATAATTTATCAACATCAATTTGCTTTGTTTTCTTTAATACTAAATCAGTGAAATTCATTAAGTCTTCATAATCTATTGTTCCATATTTGCCTCTAATATCTGCAAACTCACTGCCTTTGCCATCACTACCTCTAGGATTTGCAAACAAGACAAAATAACCTAAGTTTGCCCATACTTGCATTTCATGATAAAAGACTTTACCATAAACTGTTTTAGGTCCACCATGAATATCTAAGATTGCAGGATATGTTTTATTTTGATCAAAATCTTTAGGGTATAAGACAAATCCTTTAACTTCATGATCTTTTTGTTTTAGAATAATTGTTTTAGGTTTAGCAACATATTTATTCTTTAGAGGTTTGGCGTTGAATCTAGTCAATTGTTTTAACTTATTATCATCTAAACTATATATTTCTTGCAGTTTTTGTTTCAACAGACCTACTAAGAATAGTTTTCCGTTAATCATTTGGATACCGTCAATTGAACCGTCCATCTCGAATCTTTTAACAAGATTCCCCTTTAGATCTAGGCTCATTAAGTCAGTGTGGTCGTCATTTGTATGAATGAAATAGATTTTATCGTCGTTGACAAAAGATTGTGGACTTCCACCAAAACGTGAATCTGTACCAACAGATGTAGAAGTCGTTAACCCATATGATTTAAACAATTCCAATTTTTTATTTTTTAACTCAAAGAAATCTCCATCTTGATTTAAACCAAATTTTTTCATATCGGACGCTTCAACAATGATTTTATCTTTGACGATAAATAAATCCATAATTGAATAATTATCTTCTTGATATAAGACCTCAGTTATTTTAGTATCTACATGATAAACATAAATTCGTGAAGTTAGACTTCTAACAGGTTTAGCTTCTCCTCCTGTATAAAAAACTTTTTTCGAATTTTTCGAAACCACGACTCTTTCAACACCAAAACTTGGAGATACTAATAAATCAAGTGTTTTAGTTTTTTGATGATAGATAAATAGTTGTTGTCTCTTGTTGGCAATAAATCCGGCTCCATTTGAATAAAAAGGGATTTCACAAATCTCTTCATACAAATCACTCTCTTTTAAACTTTTTAGTAAGTCTTTTCTATGCTTAAGATCGTCTAAATAAAGATGATGTTCATCACTAGATAAACGTGCGCTTACTAAAATACGGTCTTCATCTAAAACTTGGATCAGTTGAACTGGCATCGGCAATTCAAATGCTGGTTCTAGTTTTTTGTCATTTAAGTGATAACGATAGAAAACAGAAAATTTTTCCTTACCTTTCTTCTCATCTTTTTTATCTTTTTTGTATGCACATAAAATCGTATCATCGTTTTCCCAAATGAACTGAGAATCTTTTTTTAAATTGACAATTTTATTTGCTTTATCATTTTCCAAAATATAGAGTTCATTTAAATACTCATTCTTTTCTTCATCCGCTTTAACAAGCGTAAATGCTAATTTATCTTCTTTTGAATTACCCTTTAGATTGGAAATATATCTATAGTCTAGAAAATCTTTTAACTTTAATGCTTCCATATGAGTTCCTTTTTATTGTAAAAAGGTGTCGAATATGACACCTTATATTACAAAATTACCTTTCTTAAAGACTTTGACTTCTTTTCCATCATGAGTTAATCCAGTTATTTCCATGTCACTACTACCAAACATAAAATCAGAATGAACCATTGAATTATTATATCCATGTTTTACTAACTCAGATATTTCTAAGTTCACACCATTTTTGATGTTCATCGGATAGGCTCTACCCAATGCCATATGGCAGGATGCATTTTCATCAAATAATGTATTTAAAAATAATATGTTTGTGTTTGATATAGGTGAATCATGGCTAATCAATGCGATTTCACCAATATACTTACTACCTTCATCAGTTTCTAATAAATTAGTTAGTGCATCAAGTTCACTCTTCGCATCAAAATTAATGACTTTACCATCTTTAAATTCTAACCAAAAGTTATCAATGAGTTTACCTTGATAATTTAAAGGTTTAGTTGCAACTACTTTTCCACGAGTTCCCCATTTGTAAGGCATTGTGAAATTTTCTTCAGTTGGGATGTTTGGATTAAAATATGCGCCATTAAGAGCAACCTCGCCGCCTCCAGCCCAAACATGGTTTTCAACAAGTTCGACAATCAAATCAGTTCCTAAACTATTTTTGAAATGAAGATGTTTAAAATTATAATCGTTTAATACTTTATTATGAGCAAGTAATTTTTTATTATGCTCTTTCCATTCTTTGATTGGATCATTACTTTCAGTTACACGGCTTGCATTTAAGATAGCCTCCCAAAGCTTATCAATTGCTTCTGATTCGCTTAAATTCGGGAAAACTTGTTTTGCCCAAACAGCATTCGGTTCTGAAACAATAGTCCATTGGGATTTATTCCCCATTAAAAACTCTCTAAAAAATGAAATTGCTTTTTGAGCAGCAATCCCTGCTTGTTGAGCTTTCTTAGAGTCTACATCTTTATTTAATCCTGGAATAGGTGATGCAATTGATATAAAACAAGCACCTAAATCCACAAAATGTTGATATTGACTAACAAGCCATTTAGGAATGTTTTGTAATTCTTCAAGTGATGCATGTAATAAAGATTGACGAGATACATATTCATCACTCCACTCAACATGAACTCTTTTTGCACCGACCAAGTAAGCTTGTTCAGCTATTTCTCTTGCTAATGCTTTGGTTTCTGTTGAGGTCCTAATAACCACAACTTGATCTTTTTGAACGTTTGCGCCAACTTTAACAGCAAGTTCAGCTAATTTTTTAATTAATTCTTTTTTTGGCATTATAATCACTCTCCTATTTGTTTATTATATCATGTATTAAAACTAATAAAAAGAAATTCTATGTCTAAACTTGTCAAAAAAACGAAATTATGGAGGCCAATAATTTCGTTTATATAGTGATATTTTTTTTAGTTTCTATCTTTTACTATTTTTATTTACATACATTAGAGCATCTACTTGTTTTAAGAGTTCATCGACACCCATGTCTCCATCATAGGCGACAAATCCTTTTGAATACCCTACATTATTGTATTTTTTAAATACTTGACTATTTATCAAACCTTTATCGATTTTTTTCACGTAATCTAAGATGTTTGCATGATCCGAATTAACCAAAATACATAAAAACTCATCTCCACCCAATCTTGCGATTAATGATCGACTAGAGGATCTTGAATTAAATATAATTTTAGAAAACTCAATGAGCACTTGATCTCCAGCAAGGTGACCATAAATGTCATTCACTTCTTTAAATTGATCAAGATCAATCATTAATATTGAAAAATTTTCTTTTGCTTCCACTAAACTGTCTAAATATTCATCCAATACACGTCTTGAATATAAATTTGTGAGATAATCTTTATTTCCACTAGTCGTCTCTAAAAAGATGAAAATGACTAAAACTCCTAATGCAGCACCCGTGAATTGGAAATAAAGTGTTTGAAAAAACGCTTGCAAAATTGAGCCTAAAATAGGAAATAACAAGAAAGATAAAATACCAATAACTATTTGCGAATTTTGTCTGTTCCTATTCATAATTGTCATCACTACAACATAGATATAAAGTATAAAAACTGTCACGTATCTAAACGCAAACAAATATCCTCTTTCATATGTGTTTGTTGCGATGTCTATTGAGAAAAAAACTGGAGTAAAAAAATTAATCAATAGACCGATAAATGTTAATATCGTTACATGTTGATAATATAATCGTTTTCTTAATCTATTTTGCTGTTTAAAGAGTTTGTAGTCAATATAGGATGCCCACAGTCCTACAATAAGTGGGGTTAAGACTATAATCAAACAATCTACTGCATAGTTAAAATATGCAAGATAGGCAGGTGTTTTTGCATCTAAGATGAAACTAATGGGTTCAAGGACTAATAATAATAAATTAACAAGAATAATTGCATAGAAAAGATTAATAGAGTAAGTTGGAACATCTCTTTTGAGTTTATTTAAAACCACTATAATTAATAGCAATAAGCTTGCAAATAAATGAATATGATAAGTTTCCAAAATACTTAGCATGTAATCACCACACTTTTATTTTTTTTTGTTATATGATTTCATAAATTCAATTAATTGATCAATTGGCATTGGTTTGCAATAATAATAACCTTGAGCTAGATCAGATTGATAAGTTTTAACCATATCTTGTTGTTCAACTATCTCAATACCTTCTGAAACGACTCTCATGTTAAGGTGATGTGCAAGATCAATCATATATTTTAATACATGAAACTCTTTGGTATCTTTGTTAATGTTATTGATAAAGCTTCGATCAATTTTAATAATATCAATCGGTAGTTTTTGTAAGTAAGTAAGTGATGAATACCCTGTTCCAAAATCATCAAGTGCGATTTTAAAACCCATCTTTCTTAGCTGCAATAGCACATGAATGCTCTTATTAATATCACTAATAACTGCTGTTTCAGTGATTTCTAAGAAGATTCTCTTACAATCGATTTGATATTGTTCGATCCATTGGTTTAAATATTTTAAAAATGAATCATGAATCAAAATGACTGCTGAGATGTTTATTGAGATATTAAACGTTTCTTTAGTTTTTGGCCATTTTTTTAAATCTTTAGCAGCTTGATAGAAAACCCATTCTGTTATCTCTTTAATATACCCATTTTTTTCAGATAATGAAATAAATTCCAATGGTGGAATATATCCTTTTGTTTTATGGTTCCATCTAATTAATGCTTCAGCGCCAATAATAGAAAAGTCATTTAAATCAATAACTGGTTGATAATGAAGTGAGAACTCATGATTTGGAATTGCATTTCTTAAATGATTTAGCATCTCTGTTTGTTGTGTAATCATTGTGACCATTTCATCATCAAATACAACAAGCTGATCTTTTCCTTTATTTTTAGCCATAGATAATGCACTATCTGCATGTCTTAATAACGTAATATAATCTTTGCCATGATCGGGTGCTAAAGCAACGCCTCCACTAAATGTAACAAAATATTCATCCTGGTCTAAGATATATGTTCTTTTTACATTTTTAAAATATGTTTCTACTTCATTTAAAAAGCTCGATAAATCTTTAATATCAAAAAAAGCAATTACAAATTCATCTCCACCGGTGTGGCATAACATATCTTTATCTTTTAAATGCTCTAACATCACTTTTGCAACTGATTTAATAAGTTCATCACCTATTTGATGTCCTTTGACTTCATTGATATTCCTGAATTCATCAATATCCACGTAGACAAAAGCAAGCATTTTCTCAGGATTGCCTTTTAAAAATGCATTTACTCTCTCTTCTAATAATATTTTACTAGGTAATCCTGTTAACTCATCATAATAAGCCAATTGAAAAAGTTTACTCTCTAAATCCAAAGAATTATTATGCATGATTTCTAAGTTTTGATTCACACTCTTTAATTCAACAATAGATGCAACATATAGGCTCAGTTTTTTATACAAAATTATATAAAAAATTCCACCCGATAGTGTAACAAAAAAGATACCTTTAATCGTTTGAATCTGATTAATAATATCAGGATTATGAACAAAAAACTTTAAGAGCTCATCAGATCCAAAAATCCATAGGAAACTTAAAAGGATATAGTAGACGATAATTTTGATAGATTCGTTAATCGCATTAAAGTCTTTTTTCTTAGTTATTGATTTTTCTTTTGTCAAATCAACGTCGGTTTTGTGACTCACGTCTTCTCCTCCTGTTCCTATTTGCTTATATTATACAATTTTTCTGCAATTTTATGTTAAATAATGCAGAATTTTAATACAAAAATAAAGCCGCAATTTGCGGCCATATCGTTTTTAAGGAATATCAATAATTCTAATTGTATTCGTTGATCCATGCTTTTGAGCCCAACCTGATGTGATGATTAGCGTTGTTCCTGATTTGTATCCATAATCTTTAGCAACTTCAATAGCTACTTTATCATATAATGAATAATCAGTGACATTTTCTCTATAAGCTGCAAACACACCCCAATAATAAGATAATCTATGGCATGTTCGATAACTATCAGTAATCGCGATAATTGGCACTGATGGTCTAAACTTACAAATACGTTTTGCGGTCCCACCTGTTTCAGTAAACGCAATAATGACTTCTGCTTTAGGTAGAGATAGAGCCGTTTGACTCACTGCGATACCAATCGCATCATTGACTGTTTGTTGAGAAGTTTTTATACTGTGTTCTAATCTTTCTCTATATGCGATACTTGGTTCAATTGCTTTTGCAATAGTGTCCATCGTTAATACCGCTTCAACAGGATAGATACCTGCAGCAGATTCGCCTGATAGCATAATTGCATCTGATCCATCTAAAATTGCATTCGCAACGTCTGATGCTTCTGCTCTAGTAGGTCTTGGTGTTGTCATCATAGATTCTAACATGTGGGTTGCAGTAATAACTGGTTTTCCCATTTCATTAGATTTTTTAATGATTCGTTTTTGGTATAAAGGTACGAGTTGAGTTGAAACTTCAACACCTAAATCACCACGAGCAACCATAATACCATCGCTTGCTTGAATGATACTTTCTAGGTTGTCTACACCTTCTTGATTTTCAATTTTAGATATGATTTCAATATAACCTTTTCCAAGATCTTTTAAAATCTTTCTAACTTCTAATACATCTTCTTTTCTTCTTACAAAAGATAGTGCGAACATATCAACATCTTGAGTTGCTGCAAAAACGATGTCATCGTGATCTTTTTGTGACACAAATGGCATTGAAAGTTTCACATTTGGAACATTAACACCCTTTTTAGTCTTAATGGTTCCTGCGTTCATCACTTTACATTGTAAGACACCATCTTTGTTGCTTAAAACATTGAGGCGCATCTTACCGTCATCTATTAAAATATAATCATTTGCAACAATATCATCATATAATTCATCACAATCAATGTGAAATCTCTTGTTGTTACCTAATATATTTTCACGGTGAACTTCAACAAGATCACCAGTTTTAAATACAGCTTGATCGTTTTCAAATTTACCAGTTCTTATTTCTGGTCCTTTTGTATCTGCTAAAATACCGATAAAACGTTCTTTTTCTTTTGCTACTTTGCGGATCATTTTTATTCTAGCTAAATGTTCATCATGGTCTGCATGTGAAAAATTTAATCTAGCTACATTCATGCCCGCATCTATCATTTTTCCAATCATTTCTTCTGTATCGATTGCGGGTCCTACGGTACATATGATTTTTGTTTTTCTGTTCATCTAGTTACCTCCAACATAAACTATATCTATTATACACGATTTTCTCATTTTTTGTTAAAAATCGTCATGAAAACGTCTACCAATTTAGGATCAAATTGAGTACCTTTATTGCTAATTAACTCATCTATCGCATCACTATCTGACATCTTTTTACGATAAGGCCTATCTGAGGTCATCGCATCAAAAGCATCTACGATAGAAATGATGCGAGCTCTTATTGGAATATCCTCACCTTGAAGTCCTCTAGGATACCCTTTACCATCATATCTTTCATGATGTGATAAGATATCTTCTGATATTTCCATATATTCTGGTAGCGTAGATAAAATCCGATATCCTGTTTCCGGATGTCTTTTAATGATTGTCCACTCTTCTTCACTAAGTTTTCCTGGTTTATTTAAAATTTCATCAGGTATCGCAATTTTTCCAATATCATGTAACTTACTAATCATTTCTAGTAAATGTATTTGTTGTTTGTTCATCCCTAAAGATTTACCCATTAGTTTGCACATCTGAGAGACTCTTGTAGAATGTGCTTCAGAATATTCATCCTTAACTTTTAGTGCATCGACAATTGTTTTAATGGTTTCATTCCGATGCGAGCTGCTTTCATAAAGTTTATTTTGATAAAGATGCGTTTCCGCTCTACTAATCACTTGATCAAAATCATCTTTGGTTTCTTTAGAACTCACACCATAAGATATAGAAACATTCATATGATTAATTTGTTCAACTTCAATGGCTGCTTTTGCTTGATCTGCTAGTATTTGAGCTTCATGTTCAGTAGTATTTGGGCATAATACAATAAACTCGTCCCCACCTAATCTAGAAACAAATGCTTTATGATCATTACAACAAATCAATAGTTTGTTAGCAACTAATTTAATCAGTCGATCACCTTCCATATGACCAAACGCATCGTTCATGATTTTTAGACCATTGATATCAAAAAATACGACACTAATTGGATGGTACTTCTCTTGATCTAATGCAATGAGTTGTTCAAGATGCTTTCTTCTATTATTCAGTCCCGTCAAAGCATCTTTATAACTTAATTCAAGAATCTCATTTTCATATTGTTTTTTACGTGTGATATCTTCGATAAAAACAGTTGCTCCTATGATTTTTTTGTCTAAATCATAGATAGGTGCGTACGCTTCTTCTAAATAACTGCCTAATCGTTCTTCAATTTCAATGACAACGCTAAATGATTCTCCGGATAAAGCTCTATCAAATGATGTTTTTATTCTCTTCTTAATTACATCATTTGTCAAAATATCAAGAAAATTATCACTTAATGTGATATCAATATTGTAATACCCCTTCATTGACTTCACATGAAATTTATTAAAAGACAAATAATTATAGTTTAAGTCAATCGCATATATTTCCATTTCTGATGTTGAATCGATACTTGATTGTAAAAGCACTTTTTGTTCTTTTAATTCTTTACTTATTTGAAACCGATCTTTTTGATGATGAACAAATAAAGCTAGAAATAATGTTATAAAAGGAAATACTAAAAGATAGATCAGTGCAGTAGATTTAATAACATCAAAAGCTTGGGGCCAAGGAATAGCCAAAAAACAAAGTAAAGTCACAATATGTACAATGACCCCCATCAAATAGTACTCAACGTAGTAAGGTGTTTTTTTAGGTAAAATACGTTTAATACATCGCCAATAAAAACCAATCGATGAAGCTGTTATAATCGTTAAAAGGCCTGCATAAACTCCAGGACCTCCAATATAAATACGATAACCTCCAGCAATTAATGCAGCAACAACTGTTGTGATGCCACCAAAGAATAACCCTGTTACACTTAAAAGAACACTTCTTGTGTCAAAGATTAATCCTTCTTCCAAAATTAGCGGATTTAGAATGATAAAATAAGCGATAACACCAATGACTATTCCAAAAATAACTTGTGTTTTCTTATTTGTAGTCTTTGTGTCAATCGAAGTTGTTGCAAAGAAAAAGCCTAATGCGAAAAGTAATATGGCATTTTGCAACAAACTACTGAAGTTATTCATAAATTCTGAGATATAGATCATCGTCTCACCTTTTTATCATATATATCTCAATTATATCATTAAATTTTTTATTCCATATCAATTGCCAAAAAGAAAAAGCCAAAA
>CAYJDZ010000032.1:0-11655 GCA_964368955.1 uncultured Mariniplasma sp. | reverse complement strand
GTAATAATCATTATTTTCCAACCCCCTTAAATTGCTTTAAGAATCTCAAATCATTTTGGTAGAAATGTCTAATATCATCAATTTTATATTTTAAAATTGCGATTCTTTCAACACCGATTCCAAATGCGAATCCTTTATATACTTCTGGATCATATCCACCCATTCTTAATACATTTGGGTGAACAATACCAGCACCTAAGACTTCAATGTAGCCAAGACTTCCATCTTTTTTGGTATAAGATACATCAACTTCTACACTTGGTTCAGTAAAAGGAAAATAAGAAGGTCTTAGTCTAATTTCACGATCATTTCCAAATAAATGTTTGCACATCGTAAGTAGTGCATCTTTTAGATGAGCAAAGCTTACATTCTTATCAATAACAAGTCCTTCAACTTGTGTGAATTGATGAGAATGAGTTGGATCATCATCATCTCTACGATATACCTTACCTGGACAAATAATAGATAGGGGTTCACCCTTCATCTTTAACATGGTTCTTGCTTGTACAGGTGAGGTGTGTGTTCTAAGAAGTAAGTTTTCATCAATATAAAACGTATCTTGCATATCTCTTGCAGGATGGTCTTTAGCAAGATTCATCATTTCAAAATTATATAAATCATTTTCTAATTCTGGTCCTTCTTCAACGGTGTATCCCATGCCTACAAATAGATCTTCGATATCTTCAATGACCTGATTTAGGGGATGAACTGTCCCTTGATACAATTGATAACCTTCTAGGGTTGTGTCAATATGTTCATTTTGAAGTGTCTCTAATAAAGCAACATCTTCTAAAATTTGTTTTTTATTATAAATTTCAAGTTCAACTTCACTTTTTACATTGTTAACTAATAGGCCAAAAGCAGGTCTTTCCTCATTCGGAAGTTCTCTTAGTTTAGCCATCATTAATGAAATTTCACCTTTTTTACTTAAATAAGAAACGCGAATGTCTTCTAGTTCTTGTAAGGTGTTTGCTTCTATAATCTTATTTAATGCTTCTTGTTTCAAAAGATTTAATGCATCCTTCATTTTTTTTCTCCTTATTTTTAAAAATAAAAGTCCCTAGACAAAAGTCTAAGGACGAAAATTCGCGGTACCACCTTAGTTCTAGGGTATCCCTAGCACTCGTTATCTTTAACGCAGATTTTACGGATGTGATTAGCATCTTTCAAGAATGAATTCATAAGTAAAAGGATGCATAGATTCCACCGTCCTATACTCTCTAAAAAACTTTTTTCTTATTACTATTTTCTATCTATAAGTTATGATTAAATTAATCTCTTCTTGCTGCTATAATCGCTAAAAATCTCAATAATTCAATATAAATCCAGACGATTGTAACCATTAAGCCAACTGCGACTACCCATTCATATGATTTTGGTGCGCCACTTTCAACAATGCTTTCAGCACGATCAAAATCAAGTGTTAGCATCAAAGCCCCAAAGACAATTAAAACGCCTGTAATCACTAATGCAATTGTTGAATTTCCTTGAATACTTGAAATTAAACCTGGAGCTAAGAATGAGAACAATCCAAAGAAAATCGAAAGAATCAAGATACTAAATAACGCAGTATACATAATTTTTCTAAATCTTGATGTAACTCTAATTGTTCTACTTGAATATAAGAACAACATAACTCCAAATATAGTTGCTGTTGCAATCACAGCTGTTACGGCAACGCCTGGGAAAAGTATCTCAAATATTGCAGTAATAAATCCAAGCATAATCCCTTCAGATAATGCATAGATAATTGAAAACGGCATTGCAAGTCTTGGACTCAATGAAGCAACCACCACTGAAATAAAAGCAATAATCATTGAACCTATTAATAATCCGCTCAATGTTCCCATATCAAGTGAACCGTTAAAGGTTAATCCAATAACTGTCCCACCACTAATTACTGCCAAGATTAGCAGTAATAAAGTCTTTAAAGTGATACCACCGTAAGTTGCCTCAGAGATGCCTTCGTATGCTTCACTTCTTTGAATTTTACTAAAAACCGGATTTGAACTTCTCATTGCTTTCACTCCTTCTTCACCGCATATTATATCGCGTTATCTTTTAAAGTGCAAATAAACCTGATTCAATCACACGATTTTCCGATATTAGGTCTTTAAATGCGCCATATGCTTCCATTTTTTCATATACTGTTTTATTAATCTTTGTTCTATTTTTTACGTCGTCTTTAGATTCAAATTCTTTTTGTGCTCTTTTTGCGACAATATCATAAGCAACTTGAACACCAAGTCCATCTATAGAGTTAAAAGGCATTCTTAATCCTTTTTCTTCCATCTTAAAAGTTGTTGCTTCTGAGCTATGAATATTGACTGGTAAAAAGGCATATCCTCTTTTGCTCATTTCTAAAGCTGCCCCTAGTGTTACAAGTAAAGCTTCATCTTTAGGTTTTAAATTAAATTGGGCTTGTAATTCATTTAATTTATTATAAATCGCATTGGATCCTGCAACCATCATCTCATAATCAAATTGAGTTGCTCTTTTTGAGAAAAATCCACTATAAAAAAGGAGTGGTTTATAAACTTTAAACCAGGCAATTCTCATCGCCATGATGACATATGCGGCAGCATGTGCCTTTGGAAACATATACTTGATTTGACTTGCCGACCAAATATACCATTCTGGTACATTATGAGTTCGCATTTCTTGGACATAAGTAAGCCATTTAGCTGGATCTTTACTTGGTTTTCCCTTTCTAACAAACTCCATAATTTCAAAAGCTTTAATAGGTAACAATCCAAAATCAGATAGTTGGACCATAATATCATCTCTACACCCAATGATGTCTTCAAATGATATTTTGCCATATTCAGTGTTGTTATTAATTAGTGCTTGAGCATTTTTTAACCAGACATCTGTCCCGTGAGATAAACCTGATATTTTAACTAAACCTGAAAAAGTATTAGGTTTTGTGTCAACAAGCATTTGTCTAGTAAATGATGTTCCAAATTCAGGAATTCCATAAGATGCAACATCACTTTTGATATCTAAAGGTTTAACGCCAATCACGTCTGTTCCTGAAAATAGACGATAAATCCTAGGATCATCTAAAGGAATGTTTTGTGCTTTATCAAACGGGAATTCTTTTGGATTTTCATAAACATAATCCATTAGAAATTTAATCATAGTTGGATCATCATGGCCTAAGATATCTAATTTTAAGAGATTATCTTCAAATGAGTGATAATCAAAATGCGTTGTCTTCCACTCACTATTAACATCATCTGCTGGATATTGTATTGGTGTCACATCAAAGATTGTCTTTGACTTAGGCACGACAACAATTCCACCTGGATGTTGTCCTGTTGATCGTTTAACGCCTTCAATTTTTTTAGCAAGTCTTTCAATTTGAGCATTTCTTTTTTCTAACTTTTTATCTTCTAAATACCCCTTAACATAACCAAATGCGTTTCTTTCAGCTACTGTTTGAATGGTCCCTGCTCTAAATGTGTGGTCAACACCAATAAGTTCTCTTACATATTGGTGAGCTTTTGCTTGATAGTCTCCAGAAAAGTTAAGGTCAATATCTGGAACTTTTTCGCCTTCAAACCCTAAGAAGGTCTCAAAAGGAATGTCGTGTCCGTCTTTGATTAAGTTTGCGCCACATATTGGGCAAACTTTAGAAGGAAGATCATAGCCACATTGGATTTTATTAAAAAACTCTTGGAAATCTTTTTGTTCTGGCGTGATTCCATATTCTAGTTTTTCTTCTTCCGTAAAATGAAAAACAGTAAAATCTCTATTGGGACAACGATAATGAGGTTTTAATGGATTCACTTCAGTAATATCAAGTAGCGTTGCGGCAAGTGATGAGCCAACAGATCCTCGTGAGCCTACTAAATAACCATCTTCTAGTGATTTTTTAACAAGTAAATGAGATATATAATAGTTTGGTGCAAATCCATTACCAATCACACTATTTAATTCTCTTTGAACTCTTTTTGTTACAATTGGATGAGGATGATCTCCATACAAATTAGTCATCTTATCATAGACGAGTCTTTTAACTTCATCAGCAATCGATGAGATGCCTAGTTGTTCAACAAACGCATCATCAGGAAGGGCATATAATTCATTTGTAAATGCTTTGATGTTTTCTATTTTCTCATTTAAGATATGGGTGTTTTTTACAACAATCTCAAATGCTAAGTTTTTATCTAGAAAACTAAATGATTTCAACATTTCTTCAGTTGTTAAAAAGAATTGTTCTGGCATTTCATTATATTTATTGAGTTGGTGGATGCCTCCCCCAACTAAAGGCGTTCTAATATACATTTCTCTATATAAAACATCTTTTTTCTCTAAGTAATGAACATCACCAGTTGCGATGATGATCTTGTTTTGTTCTTTCGCAAATTTAATAATTTTAGTAATCACAGCTTCAATTATTTCATCCGCATATGAGCCTAAGCCTTCTTTTAAGTGATGATACGCTTGAGGTGGTTGGACTTCAATATAATCATAGAAATCAATTGCTTCTTTTAACTCTTCATCACCTCTGTTTAAGGCAATCTCAAAAACATTTCCATTGGCACAACCGCTACCTATTAAAAGACCTTCGCGATATTTTTCTAAAACCGATTTCAAAGTTCTTGGTCCACCATAAAAATGATCAGTTAAGGCATCACTTATAATCTTAAATAAGTTTTTATAGCCTTCTTGAGTTTGAGTTAGGACATTTAAGTGGTAAGGCATCACATGTTTCCATGATTCTTTTAAATCGATGGACTCATTGATTTGTTGATATGTTTTAATGTCTTTCGATTGTAGATCTTGTAGCATCAACTGCCATATTTGTGCAGTGACAAACGCATCATCATCAGCTCTGTGGTGAAATTCTTGTTTAATTTTAAAGAATTTCGCTACTGCTTTTAGATTAAATCTTTTTAATTGGTCTGAATAATAGTATCTAGCCAAACTCAAGGTATCAATCACCAAAGATTCATCAAACTCCAAATCTATGCTTAGTGCATTTTCTCTGATAAAGCCAACATCAAATAATGCATTATGGGCAACCAAAATAGAACCTTTACAAAACTCTAAAAACCCTGGAAGTACTTGATCAATCGTTGGTGCACCAGCAATCATATCATCTGTGATACTTGTTAGTTTTGTCGTAAACTCTGAAAGTGCTTCATTTGGATTAACAAAACTTTGATATTTTTCAATCGTCGAAGTTGCAGTCACTTTCACTGCGCCAATTTCAATAATCTTATCTCTTGTTGCTGAAAGTCCAGTGGTTTCTATATCAAAGACTACATAGGTTTGATCTTTTAAATCAATATTCTGATCTGAATGAGTAGTAATCTTAAAACCTTGACCATCTACAAAATCTAATTCAACACCATATATCGGTTTAATTTTTTTATTTTTAGTTTGTTTATATATATCAGGATATGCATAAAGTGCATTATGATCCGTAAACGCAATCGCTTCATGTCCCCATTTGATTGCTTGATCAACATATTCACTCACATCACCAATACCATCCATGTTACTCATTTTGGTGTGTAGATGAAATTCAATTCGCTTGTCTTTTGCTTTATCTAATCTTTCGAGTTTTTTAGATTTTTCCAAAAAATTAATCGCAGTTGAAAAAATAACGACATCCTTTTGATACGTATCAAATTGAGCTCTTCCTTCAACTTGAACTAAATCGCCATCATGAAGTGAGTTCGCAAAATCAATATCTTTAGGTCGTCTTAAGAAGTTTTTAACATGAATCGCATCATCTTCATCATATAAAACAAAGCTTAAAAGTTTAGTATTTGTTAAATCTCTAACTTCTAATTTAGAGATAATACCTTCAATTAAGAAGTTAGTGTCTCCTTTTTGGTTTTTATATTGATCAAGCCTGTATAAATCAAGCGGTATTTCTTTAATTGCAATTGCTTTTGGACTACTCTTTTTTGTAAAAACCTTTTTAGTTGATTCAACACTTTGTGAAGCGTATTGTTGTCTTTGTTCTAAAACCTTTTCTTGAGCTTTTATTGATTTTGTTATCATCGTTTGAGTTGTCTCTAGGCTATCAGATATTTTATATTCAATAGTTATGTTTAATCCCAAGGGTTTTAATATTTTTTGAATGGGTAGAAAATGTTGTTTTACATAGGTGCTATCTTTATCAATTAAGACCATGACTTGATTTTCTTCAAAAATGGTTTTAAAGTTTTTTAAAACTAAAAAACTTGCTTTATCTTTAGCAAGTTCTATCACTGCATAATCATAATATTTACATGCAAGTTCACTTAATTTATCTGAGTTTTTATAAGTTATATTTATGTCTATTTTAGAGACAACTTTAGGTATTCTAAAATAGCTTTTGAGTTGTTCTACAAAGGGGATGAGTACTTCAGGGCTAATCATTTCTTCTAATTCTAGAAAAAAAGTCCATTTTTTTGTTTTATCTTCAACTAAAACATGCTCTAATAGGGCATTATTCAAAATAGATGATGAGAACTTTGATTGTTCTAGAAATAATTGAAATTTGTCTTTTCTCACTTAAATAACTCCCTTCGGTATGATTTTTATGGACCGAAATGCCCATACATGGTAAAAGTAAACCGCCATAATGCCTAATATATTTAAACCTGAAGCATTAAATAAAATTAAAATTAATTGCAAGACGGCGTAAATGGTAGATAAGTATAGTGATAGTTTAAATCTATACATAAATGGCATTGGTATTTGACTTACAAAAAATACCATCAAAACAGACATAAATAAAGCAATAAATAAATAATCTAATAATGTAATGATATAGGTCGCAAACACTTCACCAATAAGAATGAACGTTTGTTTTTCATAGGCATGTTTTAAGGCAACACTTAGTCTAACAATATCTGCATTCTCAGTTGAACTAAAATCATAATTTTCTAAATTAAGAGTCTTATAACTTAGTCTGTCAAGTTCAACATCAACCATATAAAGAACAAGGTTTTCTTCTTCAAAGACAAAGTTAAGTGTTCTAGAATTGAGTACATTTTTACCTAGATAGATACTAAAATAGTCAAATGAGGTTTCTCCAAATGCTTCATAGGTCAAAATGCCATCTTTAATCTCTGCATTATCAACTCTAAAATCGGATTTAATTAGTTCTTGCATGGTTTGATATCTTTGATATTCCATAGAAGGATTAATAGTAACCTTGATAAGACTAGGTAATACGATTAAAAACGTTACGAAAATAACGTAGAATATGACCCTAAACCACGAGTCTTTCATAAAAAATATGGTTAAGGGTGGCTTTGATAAACTTGTTGTAAATTTCTTAAACATACCTTTGAACTCCTTTCATATTATTATATCATATTTAGCCTTTTATGATAAAATGAATTTGGTGAATATATGAATTTAATGAATGATGAAAAGCATTATAATACACTTAACAATTATTATAAAAACAAATATCTAAAAAAAGTATACAAAATAGCTCTTAATGGTGGTTTTACGTGTCCAAACATCGATGGAACGGTTGCTACTGGTGGATGCACTTTTTGTTCTTTTATGGGTAGTGGTGATTTTGCTGGTGATAAAAAGAATGATTTAAAGACTCAATTTGAAAATATTAAAGAGATGATGCAACTCAAATGGAAAGATGGATTCTACATCGTTTACTTTCAAGCAAACACGAATACACATGCTCCACTTAATCGATTAAAAGAACTTTATGAAGAAGCAATCACCCTAGATTCAAATATAAAAATGATCTCAATTGCAACTAGACCTGATAGCCTGCCTAAAGATGTCTTGGATTATTTAGAAGATTTGAACAAAAGGATGCCAGTTCAAATTGAACTAGGCTTACAAAGTATTCATGAAAAAACATCAGAAATTATTAATCGAGCTCATGACTTAAAATGCTTTGATGATGCGGTTTTTGAACTTAGAAAAAGAAATATTGAAGTCGTTGTTCATATTATCAACGGTCTTCCTTTTGAGACAAAAGAAATGATGATTGAAACTATCAAGCACATCAATTCACTTGATATTCAAGGCATTAAGATTCATATGCTTCATTTAATGGAAAAAACAAAAATGGGCTATGATTATAAAAAACATCCTTGGGATTTATTAACACTTGAGTCTTATGTGGATATCACTGTGGATCAAATATTATGGTTAAGAAAAGATATCATTATCCATAGACTCACCGGAGATGCACCAACGCAGATGTTAATTGCTCCCACATGGACAAAGAAGAAATTTGTTGTCACCAACGAAATTGATAAACTACTGAGACATAAAGGTTTGTTTCAAGGGGATTATTATGAAAAATAACCAAATTATTGATATTGAACACATCTTATTAAAGCATTATGTAACTGATAAAGACATTGTCGTTGATATGACCATGGGAAATGGATTTGATACTCTCTTTTTGGCTTTGATTTCTAAGTTTGTTTACGCCTTTGATATTCAAAAAGAGGCTGTTGATCAAACAAAAAAAAGACTGGATCAAGCAAAACTATATAATTATGAACTCATTTTAGATAGCCATGAAAATATCTTGCATTTTGTTAGAGATTTCAAATATGTCGTCTATAATTTAGGATATCTACCTAAAGGTGATAAATCAATCACAACTAAAAGAGAATCCACACTAAATTCTCTCACTATTGTCTTAAAAGAAATCAAAGATAACGGCATGGTCTTTATTGCTGTCTATCCTGGACATGATGCAGGCAAAGATGAAAGTGTTGCGCTTGATGAGTATTTGGCCACACTTGATCCAAACACCTTTAAAATTGTAAATACTCATTTGCCTTATCAAGATAACAATCCCCCTTATTTAATCACAATATACAAAAAGGAACTTAAATGATTGGTTAACCCATCAGATTTTAAGTTCCTTTTTTTTATCTAATCCATAAGGGGATATGGATATTTTTTATTTACTTTTTACCATTTGAACCATTATCGTTTTTGTCATTGTTTTTTTCATCTTGATACGCTTTAATACGGTCTCTCATTTGATCTCTTCTTTGTTTCATATTATCTTTGAATTGATTGATTTGTTCTTGATATTCATTTCTTCTTCTTTGTTGTTCTGCTTTAAATTGATCCATAAATGGTGTAGATTGTGCATGAAAATCATCTCTTAGTACCGCAAGTAAATCGTGAAATTCTGTTTTTAGAGTGTTTAATTGATTTTCTAAGTCAGTTAGAGTAGCTGTTAAGATAGTTGCATCTTCACCTTCAGCTAATGCTGCAATTTGACTCTCAACATCTAATATTTGAACATTTAATGCTTGGATTAAAGGACGATATTGATCAAAGAGTACTTGTCTTGCTGCGAAAAATTCTGTTTTTAGTGCTTCTACGACTTCTTTATGTTCCGCTCTAGCTAAGTCAATAATATCTAGAAGTTCTTCTTGAGTCATCGCTAGAACATCTTCTAAGATTAACTCATCATTTAATTCTACGATTTTTTGAGCTAGAAATAAGAATTGTGGAGTCACATCATAACTTTGAGCTTCTAAAATAAACTCTTCAGTGAAAACTTTATCGCTTGCTTTTCCTAACATCCCTCTATTTTCAAATGCTTTGTTAATTGATGCTTTTACTCTATTATGGATACGTTCTTTTAAGGCATCATCTTTAGAGATAGTTGATACAGATACGAATGTTTCTACATCATCACCTGTTGCTATATAGCCTAGTTCAATTGCTGTTTCGATGATTAGGTCAACTGCATCTTCTAATTCCATACCGATGAGGTCTAGTTCAGATAAAACAATTTCTGCATCTTCATTTAATGGGTTTGCTGCTATCACCTTGTTTTTTGGTGAGACAATCAATTCAATACTTGGATTGATATCAATTGTTACATAACTATTTGATGCCTCTACGCCTGCTTCACACCCTACAATCAAAGTCATTGCTGCCAATATGACGATAAAACTTAAAGCTAATCTTAATTTTTTCATTTTTTAAATCCTCCTATTCACTCTATATACAAATGAACTTGCTGTTTTATTGGTAATATGTCTTATTTTCCTTGAGTATTTTCTTTATCTTTTCCATTTGTCTGGTTTTTTTCATTTTTTCTTTCTTTTTCAACAACAGTAGCTGGTCTATTATCTGGTATAATATTTAATATATAATTTTTAATTGCCTCTTTTGATAGCTCGACATCGATTGAACCTTGATCAATATCATCAATTTTGTAGTTGATATGCATGTTTTTATTTTCTGAAGTTTCACTAATTGAAAATTCATAAACCCCTTTTGTGTTTCCCTTTACAAAAGATAAGGTTGCTTTTGTATTGTTTTGATACAAAATAGTTGTTTCTTCTTCTAGAACTAGGTTTGTGTATTTTTTAACTCTTAAAAGATTGTTTTTTTCATCTCTGTGATAAAAGACTCTCACATAAGTATCTTCTGTTTCTTTATAGATTAGAAGATGATTCTTTTGATTCATCTGTCCAGTGACAAGCACTGGATAGAGGCTTTCTCCAATTTGTAGTAAACCAGTAATTCTGTAGGTTTGCTTTTTTTCATCAATGGTTTGTTTATAATATAGATTGTAAATTATTTGGTCACCCGTAAGGTTAGTTAATGTATAGGAAACTGCTTTTTTATATGTTTGATATGAAGATTTTATGATTTCTTTTTTTAAAGTATCATCATTATTTAAGAATACTTCCATAAATTTTGCGTATTTCATAACTTCATCTATTTGATTTTCAACATAATCATCTGAGGTCTCATCTGATAATAATGTGTTATATGAATCGTTATACCCGATCTCTTCAGGATTTTCGATAAGTTCTATGCTAGATAAAGCCGATAAAATAACTGAATCGCTAAACTCTGAGTCTAATAATAAATCATTTTGGATGGGTTTCGTAATGATTAGAAGCGTGATTGCAATTGCGATAACAAAAATAGACACAAATGATAAATATAAAGGTTTAAAGCTAAATCTTCTTTGAGGTAGCGTGATTTCTTCTTTGATGACATATTGACTATTTTTTAATTTATCTTTAATTAACAAAGACACATCAATAATGCTTTTTTCATTTGCTTTGTCTTTAATTAAATTGATTATTTCTTTTTTATTCATATTCATCACCTACCTTATCTTTTAATATTTTAATTGCTTCTTTGTGTAACCACAAGACTGTTCCAAATGGTTTATCCATGATGTTTGCGACTTCTCTAAACTTAAGATCATTAATCGTATGAAGTACAAAGACTTCTCTTTGCTCTTTATTAAGATGGTCTAATAAGCTTAAGATATCAACATCATTTTTTTCAATATCTGCTTCCTTTGATGGCATTGTTTCAAATATTTCTTCTGAATGAATTTCTTTTTTGTGTTTGTTGTAGAAATTTAGACTTAAATTTCTTCCTATTGTAGATAAGTAAGCAAATACATTTGAACCCTTTTTATATTGATCGATCTTATTTAGAAAATTCATATATGTATCTTGCATCAAGTCAGCGGCAATTTGATCATCTTTTACGATTGTAATGATCGCATAATAAACTTGTCTATTTGTAATCGCGTAAAAATGATCGAATTCCTTGTAGTTTTTTTGTTTAAACTCAGTTATTAGTTCATCCATTTTATGATCCATCTTTTTCCCCTTACACTTTATATACAATTAGAACTGTCATTTTATTGGTAATTCT
>CAYJDZ010000031.1:0-12347 GCA_964368955.1 uncultured Mariniplasma sp. | reverse complement strand
ATTTAGAGATATTTATAATATGGACGTTATTGAAATACCGACTAACGCTCCAGTGATTCGTAAAGATGAACCAGATTTTATTTATGCAACACTTGCAGATAAATTTAAAGCATTAATTGATGAAGTTGAAGAAAGATATTTAATCGGACAACCGATGTTAATTGGTACGATTGCCGTTGAAACATCAGAAAGTCTATCGTTTATGTTAAAACAACGTCGGATTACTCATGAAGTCTTAAATGCAAAAAACCATGAAAGAGAAGCTGAAATCGTTGCTAAAGCTGGACTTAAAGGCTCTGTAACAATTGCAACCAACATGGCTGGACGTGGGACCGATATTAAACTTGGTGAAGGTGTTGTTGAATTAGGTGGTCTTGCTGTAATCGGTAGTGAACGCCATGAATCAAGACGTATTGATAATCAGTTAAGAGGCCGTAGTGGTCGTCAAGGTGACCCTGGATACTCAAGATTTTATCTATCTGCTGAAGATGAATTAATGATGCGATTTGGTGGAGAGTCTTTTAAAAAGAGAATTGAAATGTTAGAACGCCTCAATACGACTGGCGTGCCTTTATCATCTAAATTATTTTCTAGATTTGTTACAAGTGCGCAAAAACGGATTGAAGGAAATAACTATGATTCTAGAAAGACTGTATTAAAATATGATGACGTCTTAAGAAAACAAAGAGAAATTATTTATAAAAATAGAAGAGATGTACTAACATTTGAATCTATTGAAGATCAAGTTTTACAAACAGTAAGTAACTCTTTATACCAACAAACAGAACAATTCATTCATCTTGTTGGTAAAAACGAATATAAAATTGAATTTGATGCTTTATTAGCACAATTTAATGGAAATGTATTCCATTTAAATACTATTGCTAAAGAAAACATTGAAAACTTAAGTCCAAATGAACTCAAAGATTACATTGTTAATCTTGGATTAGCTGAAATTAATTCAAAGAAAGAAAACTTTCCTAAAGAAGTGTTTAATGAATTCTTAAAAGTAGTGATGCTTAGAGTCATTGATACGTATTGGATGAGACATATTGATGCGATGAGTGAACTTAGACAAGGAGTAACCCTTCAAGCATATGGTCAGCAACAACCGCTTACCATTTATCAACAAGAAGGATTACGTATGTTTAATGAAATGGTCGCAAACATATCAACTGATGTCACTAGATATGCAATTCGCGCACAAATTAAATATGATCAAGAAAGAGAAGCCGTTGTTAAAAACACTCAAACAAATCAAGGTCTTTCTCAAACTAAACCAAAAAAACCAAAAGTAAGAAAAAACAAAGGTCAAAGAAACTTACCTTGGCGATAGGAGGTATTTATGGAACGTTATGATATCAACAAGATGATTACAAATTTTAAACAATCCATTGAGGATTTTCATAGGGCAATACAACCAGAACTTCTAGAAAAGAAGTATTTGGAACTTAATAAAGTGATGCAAGATCCTCAATTTTGGTCAAATACCAACGAAGCAAAAAGAGTAGGAAAAGAAGCGACTTCTATTCGTCATAAAATAGATTCATATCTTCAATTAAAAAATAAAGTTGAACAATTAATTGAATGGTTTGAAATCTCTGAAGAACAAACTGAAGAATGGGATATTTTAGAAAAAGATTTAGTTTCTATTGAAAAAGAAATAAAAGAATATGAGTTAGAAACCATTTTAAATGGTCCCTATGATGAAAATAATGCAATTATTGAAATTCACTCTGGAGCTGGTGGTACTGAATCACAAGACTGGGCTGATATGCTTTATAGACTTTATTCAAGATATGCACAAAGAAAAAAATACAAAATAGAAATCATTGATTATCAATCGGGTGAAGAAGCTGGCATAAAAAGTGTGACATTCTTAATCAAAGGTCCTTACGCATATGGTTATTTAAAGTCTGAAAAAGGTGTTCATCGTTTAGTAAGAATTTCACCTTTTGATTCCAATGCGAGAAGACATACATCATTTGCATCGCTTGATGTCTTGCCAGAAGTTAGTGATGATATTGAAATAGAGATTAAAGACGAAGATATTAAGGTTGATGTTTATAGAAGTAGTGGCGCTGGTGGACAATCTGTTAATACAACAGACTCTGCAGTTAGAATTACACATCTACCAACAAATATTGTTGTAACATGTCAAAATGAGAGAAGTCAGTTAAAAAATAAAGAAACAGCAATGTCTGTTTTAAAAGCTAAATTAGTTCAAGAAGAGCTTAGAAAACAAGATGAAGCAATGAGAAATATTCAAGGTGAACAAAAAGATATTGCTTGGGGTTCACAAATTAGATCATATGTATTTCATCCATATCAAATGGTTAAAGATCACCGAACAAACTATGAAGTTGGAAACGTTGATTTAGTGATGGATGGAGATATTGATGGCTTTATTAATGCTTATTTAAAATCAGGTGATGCTCATGAATAAAACGAAATTAGTGGAATTGTTAGAAATTACAGGTGGAGTCATACTCTTAACTTTGGGTTTCTATTTTTTCTTATTACCACAAAACCTAGTCATTGGTGGTGTGATGGGGATTTCAGTACTTGTTCAAAACGTTATTCCTGTATCTATTTTTATATTAGTAGCAAATATATTTCTTTTATTTATTGGACTTATATTTCTAGGTAAAGCTTTTTTTCTTAAAACAGTTTACGCAACCATTTTATATCCAGTAATCGTTTTTGTTTTAGAAAAAACGATTCCAGCGAATTTCTTCATGCAGTATATCGAAGAAAGTCCCTACTTAGTTGCGGGGTTATTTGGAGCCTTATTTGTAGGTTCTGGACTAGGACTTGTGATTAGAAACAACTCAACAACTGGTGGTATTGATATCCTTCAAAACATTATGCATAAATTTTTACATATCCCCTTTATATGGGCACTTTATATCATCGATGGCATCATCATTACAGTTGCCTTATTCATTGACTTTCAAGCAGGGCTATACGCCTTTGGAGCAATGATCTTAAGTGGTATGATTATCGATAAGGTCTCTATTGAGGGAAAATCCGGATTCACTGTTTTTATTATCAGTAATAAATCAGAAGCAATGCAAAATGAAATATATAAAAGATTAGACCGTGGGTTAACCAAAATACAAGTGATTGGTGGTTACTCAAAAAAAGATAAAGAAATGATCGTTTGTACAATTGATAGACTTCAACTTTATCATTTTAAACTTATATTAAAAGAAATTGATCCAAAGGCCTTTACGTTTGTCACAAGAACTAAAGAAGTAATTGGCTATGGATTTAGTAAAGGAAGTGCAACATGGGAAATAGAAAAATAGGAATATTGTTTTTAGGATCAGTTTTGCTTGCGTTTTTCGCAGGATTTCAAATCCAGACTTTTTTAATCGATAATGAACCAGAACCTTTTGTAGATGTTTATTCAGAAATTACACAATCACTTGATCGCTATTATTATTATGATCTTGATGATAGTGAAAAAAATGCAGCTTTTCTTGCTCAAATGGTCGCGATTGTTGATTCATATGCAAAATCTAATCAAGATCCATATACAAGGTTATCAGCTATTCCTTTAAACACCGCTCCAACAGGAGATGAGTCTTATGTTGGCATAGGGATTACGATAGCAAACGAAGAAAAAAACTTAAGAGTTCAAGATGTCGTTTATATGGGACCAAGTTATCAAAAATTATATCCATATGATTTAATCGTTGGTATCATGCAAAATGGTAATAAAATGTATTTTGATACATTAGATGAAAAAACAGAAAGTACATCTTTTCTAAAGGGTGTATTAAATGAAGTCAAATCACTAATCGTTGTTAATCCTGATTTAGAAGAAGTGATTATCGATATTACATATGCTGAAATCAAAACACCAACTGCATATGGCAGCACATTAGACAATAATCTTGCTTATCTTAAAATTACTGAATTTTCTAGTTATATTGAAGGTGTCACAGAAGGAACTGCTAAAGTTTTTTCAGATGTTTTAAATGAGCTTGAAAAAGACACTTTAAAAGATGATTCCGATACACTAATTCTTGATTTAAGAAATAATCCAGGCGGTGCATTAACTGCGCTTCATAATAAATCACAAAGTGGGCTTATCCCTGGTATAACACAACAATTAATCATTAGAAATGTTGAAAAGCCATTATTTTCTATGGTCAATAAAAACAATATTAGAGAAGATTATTTAGGTGGTTTGGTTGTTGCTAAACCATATGATATTAAGGTCTTAGTTAATGAAAACTCAGCATCTGCTGCCGAAGTGCTTGCAGCAGCACTAAGTATTAATGGTAGTTATGATCTATACGGCCGACCTACTTATGGTAAAAGCGTTTTTCAAAATACTGCATTACTTAGAACACTTAATGGCATCAGCTATTATTTAACCTATACAGAGGGCAGTTGGGTTTATGATATGGATAAAAAAGTCTCAGAATACCCTTTAGATGTGAACATTATTGAGCAAACAGGATTTAATCAAATAGAGCTTTTATATTACACAGAGGATCTTGAATTAGATGATGTTTCATACGCGTTAAGCCTTAATCAAAAGTTCTTAAACGCATATTTTGAATTAGAAGGTGTAGCAAAAATTAGAGAAGATGGCTATTTTGATCAAAAAACAGAAGATTATATTTTTCAATTTCAGCAACAACAAAGCCTAAACCTTTCTAAAAAACTAGATAAACAAACTGCTAACAAAATGTATGATCTTCTTAAGCGTTATCAAAACGATCTAGCATATGACAATCAACTGAATGTATTAGTTGATTTAATTAATGCATAATGATGAAAACAATTATTGAAATTAAAAAATTAAAGTCAGGATACAAAGTTAGCTTTGATGACGATACTTTTTACCACATAGAAGTTGATATCTATTTTAAATATCATCTTAAAGCAGGACTATCGATGGCATATGATACTTATAAAAAAATGGTTGATGAAAATCATGTCTTATTTTATACAAGACTAGGCATCCTAAGACTCAAAAGGATGCAAACCAAAAAAGAGCTTAATGATTATCTGATTGAAAAAGGATGCAGAAAAGAAGTTGCTTATAAACTTGTTAAACAGTTTGAAGAAAAACGCTATTTAAATGACAGCGAATATGCAAGAGTATTTGTTGAGATGAAAAAAAACCAACAAGGACCAAAACTGCTTCAAAAAAATCTCTTAAAAAAAGGCGTAGACCAAAGCATCATAGATAGTGCTATTCTTAAAATTGATCAACATGAGATTCTAGATCACTTAATCATAAAAAAATATCTTTCTTATAAACATAAAACTAAGCAACAAGCCTTAGTTTCTACAAAAAATCACTTTTTATTAAAAGGTTTTGATCGAGAACTCATTGACCAAGTCTTGATAAAGGTGAGTCTTGAAAACCAAAAAGATGACTCAATCCTCTTATCTAAACATTTTGATAAACTTTATATTAAATATAAAGATCAGCTAGAAGGTTATGAGTTAAAACAGATGATTAAACAAAAATTATATCAAAAAGGTTTTACTTTGAAGGATATTGAAACCATATGTATAGATAAAGAAGTTCTATCGTGATAAAATCATGATAGAACTTTTTATTAAGGAGTATATTTTATGATATTATGGAAAAACGCAATCATCCATACACTTGAAGATGAATTTATAACCCATCATCAAATGGCAACTGATCAAGGCCTAATTATAGGATTTGATGATGAGATTAAAAATCTTAAATTTGATCAAGAAATTGATCTTAATCAAAACCACGTCTACCCAGGGTTTGTTGATAGCCACATGCATCTTTTAGGCTATGGGAAAAAACTCAGCATCCCTACTTTAGAAAATGTGTTCAATAAAAATGAAATTTTAAAAGAGATTAAAAAACATGTAGATTTAAAAGCTTATTATTTTGAAGGATATCATCCAACATCGATTACAAAAGAAGATTTAAACTTAATTAAACATGATGGACCTTTAATTTTAAGACATAGTGACTATCATAGTGTGACAGTCAATGATTATGTTCTAAAAGTATTTGATATTGAAAGTGATACTGGGTTTGTAACAGAAGAGTACTCAGATTTAATCATAAAAAAATATAGCTCTTATAAAAAGGAAGAACTTATCAAACTCCTTAACAATTCAATAAAATCTTTATATCGATATGGAATTACAGGAGGACACTCAGATGATTTATCTTATTATAATAGTTTTTCTGAGACTCTAGATGTTTTTAAAACGGTATTGAAAGATGTACCTTTTAGAGCACATTTGTTAATGCATTATAAGATCATCGATGAATATTTGAATTCAAACCTTAATTTTTTAGATCAAACGGATTTTTTACAACTAGGTGCTGTAAAAATATTTTATGATGGAACTTTCACATCAAGAACTGCTCTACTTCATCATCCATATCAAGATGAGTCTAATCAAGGCATGCGTATGTTTAGCTCAAAAGAACTTCTTGATTTAATCAAGCATTTAAGAGCTCATGACCTGCCACTTGCTATTCATGTGATAGGAGATTTAGGATTAAATGAAGTTGTAAAACTATTAAAAACTTATCCTCCAAAAAAAGGACTTCATGATCGAATTATTCATGCCTCTCTAGCAGATATGAAAACTATGTTGATGATGAAAGATATGCCGATTATCCTTGATGTTCAACCCCAATTTATTACTTCTGATATTCCCGGTTATTTATCTATTTTTTCTCAAAAACCAGAATTTATTTACCCATTTAATTCCTACATGAAAAATGGGATTACACTTTGTGGATCAAGTGACGCACCCATTGAAATCCCTAATCCTTTATTAGGGATGCACGTTTCTATTTTTAGAAGATTGAAAGATGGCTCTATATTTGATCCCTCAGAAAAAATATCGAGATTTGAAGCTCTAAACCTATATACAAGTTATGCAAACATTCCTACTTACAAACAAAATAGAGGGTTTATAAAAAAAGGATACATTGCTGATTTCAGTATTTTAGCTAAAGATATTTTAACGATGAACGAAGCTTCATTTTTTGAAGATCTTATCAAAATGACTGTGATTGATGAGAAAATAGTCTATCAAAACCATTAAAATGCAAGATACTTGAAGCAAATTTAAAATACTGCTACAATGATGAGTATGAAGGGGTTGAAATAATGAAAATAGAATTTTGGTTAGATTACTTATGCCCAAAATGTTATCTGCAACATCAAGTTTTAGAGAATTTAATCAAAAATTATGATATCAAAGACCTTGAACTTATTTATCGTAGTTATGAAATGGTTGAAAATAAAGATTTTAATAAAGAAGAATCCTACGAAGCTTTTATCGCAAGACATAAGAATTTACCGATAGAACAAGTTAAATTGTTTTTAGATGAAAACAAATTTGATCTTAAACTATTCGAAATTCATGATGTTCACCGTCTAGCCCATTTGGCTAAAAAACATAAAAAATCTAGACTTTATAATCATTTAGTATTTGAAGCAATCTATGAAGATCATCTAGACTTAAGCAATCACGAAACTTTAAAGACGGTAGCATTAAAATCAGGATTGAACGCAAAAGAGATTGATGATGTATTGCTATCGGATTTATATGCCTCACAAGTTATATCTAATCGAGAAAATGCACAACTAAAAGGTATTTATGAACTCCCCTTTTTAAGAATTAATGGCAAGATTAAACTACAAGGACTACAACCAGAAACATATCTCATAAAATCACTCAATCAAGCATTTTATCAATTTAAAGATATTGAATTTTGCGAAGGTGAAAACTGTATTAGAAAACGAAGACAATAACTCCCTTTATAGGGACTTTTTTGTTATTAAAGGCTATAAAACGCTGATAATTCATCGATATTGTAGTATTTTTATTAGTTTTGTGATATAGTTATTAAGGTTAAAAAAGAATTGAGGAAAAGAATGAATATATTATTTAAAGATTTACCGATTTTAGAATCAACAAAGAAAGCTATAGAAGCTTTAGGACTCGTTGAAACAACAGACATTCAACATGAGACTATTTTTAAGATGTTAGACAAAAAAGATTTAATAGGACAAGCACAAACAGGGACAGGTAAAACGTTCGCTTTTGCGATTCCTATGATTGAACATGTAGATTTATCAAACAAAAACATTCAAGGGCTTGTCATATGCCCAACTAGAGAGTTAACAACTCAAGTATATAAAGAGTTTTTAAAACTGATTAAATTTAATAAAGATGTTAGAGTTACTTCCATTTATGGTGGAGAATCTTACCAAAAACAATTTGCAGCATTAAAAAGTCATCCACATATTGTAGTTGCCACACCGGGTAGAGCTATTGATCATTTAAATCGTGGGACAATGGATTTATCAGGTTTAGAGATGTTGATTATGGATGAAGCAGATGAAATGCTTAAGATGGGTTTCCAAGAAGATCTTGAAACGCTTTTAAAAGATACACCACAAAATAGACAAACAGCGCTTTTTTCAGCAACCATTCCTGCATTCATTAAAGAAGTTGCGAAAAAATATCAAAAAACACCAGACATTATAAAAATTAAAACCAACTCCTTAACTGTAGATACGATCGATCAGTTTTATTACATGATTAAAAAATCAGATCGTGATCAATTGTTATTAAGAGTCTTAGACTATTATAATCCTTCATCAGCCATCATATTTGCAAATACTAAAAAAGATGTAGATCATCTTGCAGCGTTTTTGCAAAAATATTCTTTTGAAGCAGATGCGCTTCATGGTGATTTAAAACAATCTCAAAGAGATTATGTAATGAACCGGTTTAGAGCTAGAAAATTAACACTATTGGTTGCAACCGATGTTGCGGCACGTGGTCTGGATGTTTCTCATGTGGACATTGTATTCAATTATGAATTACCATTTGAAGATGAAATATATGTTCATAGAATTGGTAGAACTGGCCGTGCTGGTGTATCTGGGAAATCAATCTCATTTGTTTACCCTTCAATGAAAGGTAAACTTGCAATGATTGAAAAATTCATCAAACAACAAATGGTAGAACTAGAAATCCCAACACTTATTGAAATCAGTCAAAAACAAGAAGTTGCATTAGCTGAACAAGTGAAACACTTCACAGATATTAAAGAAAAAGATTTCTCTGAAATGATTAATAAATTTGTTGAAGATGGTTATGATAAAGATGATATCATCTCAGCCCTTATCGAACAACTATCAACACAATCTAAAGTATATGAAGATATTGAAAAACCACGTTCTAGACAAGATTTTTCTTCTAAAGGTTCAAGACAAGATCGTTCTAGTAATGGATCAAGACAAGACCGTTCAAGTAGAGGACCGAGACAAGATCGTTCTAATAATGGACCGAGACAAGAACACTCTAATAATGGACCAAGACAAGATCGTTTGAGTAGAGGACCAAGAAGTAATTCAAATAATAGAGGAGATCAACAAGACAACTCTTATTACACAGTTGATGTAAATGTTGGTAAAAATGATGGCTTAAGAGCACCTCACTTATTAGACTATTTCAAGAAAAATGCTGATATGTATTCAAAGAATATTGGAGATATCAATATATCTGATGATCATACTGAATTTGAGATTAACGCGAAAGCTGTTAAAAGGCTTGACCAACTTACAGATCAAATCTATAAGGGACGCAAATTAAAGTTTAAAATCACTAAGAAATAATACAGTTTATAATAGAAAATATGAACATTTCATGATACAATAGTTATGGAAATCATATTTTTTTATTATATAAATATAAGGAGGACTTACATGGCACATTTGTTTGATAGAATGCATGACAATTTTTTTAGTGTGCTTTCCTCCCCAAATAGAAATACATATATCGATTGTATATTTATTATCTATAATGCTATTGATACGATTGAAGATGCTTTTCAAGGGGATCGAGAATTTATCATTTCAAAATTGGTTGATTATTTTGATGACCAAAAAACAGATGAATTTCTAGATATGGAAGAAGACGAACAATCCAACACATCAAGACAAAAAGCTGTTCACGTTATTAATGTATTAAAGAAAAACGGTTGGTTAGGTGAAGAAGAATTAGGTAACTATAAAACCTCACTTAACTTATTTGATTATTCTATTCAGATCATTGATATCTTGATTCGTATCAAAGATAATCAACAAAATGAATATACAGGTGAGATTTATACTGTATATTCTTTACTATCTAGTTTTACGATTGAAGAGGGTATTGGTGTTTTAGAACAAGCATTTCAAAAGACAAACGATATCATTCGCAAATTAAAAGCTCTAAAAGCTAACATTTATAGATATTACTATGACATAACAAAAAAACACTCGAGAGTTGACCTACCTGAACTATTAGAAAAATTACTTGTTGAGTATAAACAAAACTTTTTTGACTCAGCATATTATAATTTAAAAACGACAGATAGTTTATCTAGATATAAAAGAGGCATTTTAGAATCGATATCAAGTATTCAAAACAATGCGGATTTAATGGATGAACTTGCGAAAACTGTCATTAAAGTTAAACATATCGATGACTATAATGATGCATTTTTATATGTAGAAGATCGTATGCGTTTTATAACGGATAGTTTTTCTGCATTAGAGCATTTAATACTTGCTATTGACCGAAAAAACGAACAATACATTACTGCAGCAGCATCTAAGATTTTATTTTTCACTAATCAATCAGATGATATTGAAGGCGTATTCAACAGACTATTTAGGATTATAATGAGTCAAAAAGATGTAGATCTTAATCAACTTTTCTATGTCACTCAAGCTAGAAATCTAGATTCCGATTCGCTCTATAATCAAAGGCGGCTTAGAGTCCAACCTGAGCCTCAAGAAATTGATTTTGAGGATAGTTTCATCTCTGAAGAATATCGGATGTCAAAAATCAAACAGTTACTTAAAAACAATATATATGGTAAAAAAGAAATTGATTTGCACGTAAAATCGCTTCTTGGCGAGCAAAAAAAGATTGAAGCTAAAGACGTTTTATTAGATACACAAGAAGACTACGTGAAACTCATTTTAATATTCTTGTATTCTAACTCAGTTGGTATGCATTATTCAGTTGAACTTACGAAAAACAAATGTAAGAACAATTTCGTTACATTTCAAAACTTTATTATAAGGGGAGCTTGATTATGAATAAAACAACAGCAATGAAACAATTAAATGATGCTTATTTCAACTTAAAAGAAGGCGAAAAAAATAATGTTTCTAGAATTGTTAATAAACTATTTCAAGTTAATTTCTTGACTAAAAGAAAACCTGGAGATGCTAATGATTATCGCTTTATTCTAGCCTACAAAGAAGTATTTGAAGCTTATTTTTCATTAGCAGATTTTAATCTAAATATTGCTCGTGAAGATGAAGTTGTCTATATCTCAAATGAGCAACTTTTCAATCATATGCGTCTTAGAAAAACAGAAAGCATTATGATCTTAATTTTGCGCATTTTATTTCAAAGAAAAAAAGACTTTGTTACTTTAGATGATGACGTTGAAATATTTTTACATGAAATTCACAGTGAGTTAACCCGTATTGGATATTTAGATCATAAAAGAATAACTAAAGATCGCCTAAAACCTGCACTTATATTTCTTAGAAACTATAACATGATTGATTATATAGATCGTGGACTTCATGATGATGCAAGAATAAAAATATATCCAACAATCTTATATGTTACCAACCTAGAATCAATTAAAGAAGTTGTTGATAGACTAGATGGATACGTGGAAGGAGAGACATCAAACAATGAAGAAACTGACGAAGATTAAGTTAATCAATTGGCATTTATTCACTAATCAAACGATAGATATTAAAGATAATGCTTTGATATCAGGAGAAAACGGTTCAGGTAAATCAACGCTCTTAGATGCAATGCAGTATCTATTAGTCGGTGGACGCAGTGGAGCAAAATTTAATATAGCTGCAACTGATGATGCTAAACGAACCCTAGAGGGTTATATAAAAGGCCGTATTGGTGCTGAAAACAAAGAATTTATTAGAACTGGTGATGTTATTACACATCTCGCACTAGAGTTTTTTGATGAACAAAGTAAGCTCTATTCAACTATGGGAGCTATTTTAGAATTACCTAAATCAGGGAATTTAAAAGAAAGATTCTATCTAGTTGATAACATATCAATTCATGACAGCCTATTTTTAGATAAAAAATATCCAAGAGATTACAAATCAATGAAGCAATATTTGAAAACAATGGATATTGATTTTTCACCATTTGAATCGCAAAGAAAATATCGAGAAGCACTTGCTAGATTTTTTGGCATGGACTCTACAAAATACGCGAAAATTCTCCCTAAAGCTTTGGCGTTTAGATCAATAGAT
>CAYJDZ010000030.1:0-13075 GCA_964368955.1 uncultured Mariniplasma sp. | reverse complement strand
ATAATTAAAAGGTCACACAAAAAAGATAGATTCCACTGAAAAGAGATGTTTGCTATGCCAAAAGTCGGATTAAGAAATATTAAAACCGCAATCGCAATTTTTATCACACTATTCGTATATTTTATAATACACGTCATCAATCCAGAGACTGCATCTTTATGGTATTCACCATTCTTTGCTGGCATTGCGGCTGCATATTCACTTCAAAGCGATTATTCTGCAAGCTTTAGACAAGCTAGAATTAGATCGTTGGGATCAATCATAGGCGGGCTATATGGTCTTTTAATTATTTATATATACCAAGCAATTCTACATAATCCCATTGAAACTACTTTAAGTATTTCCATCAATTTATTTAGCTTTTATGTACTGGTAGCAGTTGGAATCATTCCTTTAATATATGTTACTGTTATAACCAAGCAAACGATGGCAACATTTGTTGCAATTCTAACTTATTTAAGTGTTACAGTATCGATTAGAAATAATCTCCCAATTGAATATTTTGCGATGAATCGCATACTATCAACCATATTTGGTGTATTAGTTGCATTGTTAGTTAATGGGATTCATTTAAATCATATCAAAAACAAAGACATTTTATTTGTAAGTGGGCTAGATGGAACACTTTTTGTTGATCAACAGGAATTATCTGGATATTCCAAACATAAGCTTAATCATCTAATTCGTTACGGGGCAAATATCACAATCGCAACAACAAGAACACCAAGCACTCTATTTCAAGCCTTAAGTGGTGTTAGTTTCAATCTTCCGATGATTTTGATGAAAGGTGCAGCACTTTATGACACTAAAACACATCAATACATTAAGACTAACCCTATTCAAATAGAAGATAGCAAGATGCTTGAGAATTACTTTAGAGGTCGGAATAAATCTTGTTTCTCTTATTCCATTTATGAAGGTATTTTAACTGTGTTTCACACCACATTTACCAATAAAGCTGAGAAATACTATTATGATCAGCACAAAGCGGATCATCACAAGAATCTTGTTCAAGCTAATCCGTATGAAGGTTGTGAGATTTTATTTTATATGCTTATAGATACACAAAAAGAAATTACAAATATGGCAAACGAGATAAATCAAATGAATTCAAGTGATACATTAGATATCAAAATATTTCCTTTTGAAGAAGCAGAAGGTTATTACTTTATGAGAGTCTATGATCACAGATCAACAAAATATGATGCTGTCAATCAAATGGTTGAAAGTAATCACTATAACATGGTCATCGCTTTAGGTTCAAAAAGTTTTGATATCCCGATGATGCAAAAAGCTGACTACTCAATTGCATTAGGATCAGCACCAGAAGAAGTTAAAGAAGTTGCTGATCTTGTCTTAAAGGATCGAAATCCAGAAGCAATAGTCGCTCAAATATCTAAGATATTTTCCATGAGAAACCCTAAAAGTTTACTCGAAAATCATAAAGAAAATGATAACTGATATGATATAATGATACTAAATAAAAAAAAGGGGGATTTTATGGCAACTAAAATGACAAAGAAATACAAAAAATTAAAGAGGTCTAAAGAATATAAAATTATCATGTTGATTGTTTCCTTATTGATTGCAGGGATCATCTATTTCTTTTTTTCACAACCCAACGTGGATATCGTTTATAGTTCATCACAAAATGATGACGGGTTTTACTATTATGTTAGAGAAACGGAAACTTCTAGTTACTATTATGATGCAAATGATTTAGAAAGTATTCAGTTACAAAATAAACTATATGATATTATATCAACTAATTTTCAAGCAAAAACATATGATGATGCAAGAGATATCTTACAAGAAGCAGACGCAACCCTAGAAGATAGCTCTAAGGTGTTAAACATTTATGATGGGACAATGGTTCAAGCAGTTTGGGATGCTGGTGTTACATGGAATAGAGAACACGTTTGGCCAAACTCAAGATTAGGTGTAGACCGCGTAAATGGTTCTGAAAGAAGTATCGCATCTGATCTTCATAACTTAAGAGCAGCAACTCCTCGTGTTAATAGTGCAAGAAGTGATCGTGTGTATACTGATGGCTCAGGGAAATATGAAGTTAATGAAGATGGTGGGTTTTATCCAGGAGATGAACACATAGGTGATGTTGCACGCATTTTATTCTATATGGTTACCATGTATGATGAGTTAACATTAACAAATGATATGAATGATTTGTTAGATGAATCTGATCATTACACACCTAATGGCGCTCGTATGGGTGTTTTGAGCATACTACTCAAATGGCATAAATTAGATCCAGTTGATGATTTTGAAAGACAAAGAAATGATGTAATCTTTGTAGAACAAGGCAATCGTAATCCATTTATTGATCATCCAGAATATGTTCATCTGATTTGGGAAGAAAAAACTGTGAGTGATTTAATTAAGCCTGTTGAAGAAACGGTTGAAACAAGTTTTTTTAATACACATCTGTTAGCCTTAATAGAAAAAGAGTATATCTATGGAAAAAACTTATAAATTAGATAAAGGATCTTATGTTATTGGAGATCCTGGATATATCATTAAGAAAAATAAAGAAGGCACACGTTTTATAAAAAAAGTATGGGATAAGTTTTATGAAACATCTGAACCTTTTCAAATGATAAAAATAAAAGGTGTAGTATTATATATGATGCGCACATTAAATGGTGATGGCATATTTAGTGGTATCGCAACTGATACAGGAACTATTGCGATCATAAACTTAAAATATTTAAATGATAATGATATATTTAAAGAAGAAGTAAAATATAAATATACAAAAATAATTGAGTGTGAGGAACAAACAGAGATTACTGTCAAAGATTATAATATGTATATCAAAGATGTTGAGATTTTGACTGAGAAAGCGTAAATTTAAATTAGAAATTAGGTAGTTTTATGAAGTATATCCTTAGAATCATTAAACCTTATTGGCGAAAGCTTTCAGTGAGCCTATCTTTAAAATCGATAGGTGCAGTTACTGATTTGTTTTTGCCTTTTATTATTGCATATATGATTGATGAGCAAATACCAAATTTAAAAGAAAGCATGAACCCCTCTATTTGGCCCTTAATAGTAACAGGCATTGTGATGATATTAATTGCCTTTTCAGGATGGGTTTTTAATATCATTGCAAATCGGAGTGCAGAATGGATTGCAGCGGATTCTGTCAAAGTATTAAGACATAACCTATTTGCTAAAATTAACACATTGTCAGCAAATCAGGTAGACCAGATAACAAGACCATCACTCATATCTAGAATGACAACAGATACATACAATATGTATCAAGCAACTGGCTCGATGCAAAGATTAGGTGTTCGTGCACCAGTTTTATTAATTGGTGGTATTGGGATGTCTTTATTTATAGATCCGATGTTGACATTAGTGATGGTATCTTTACTACCATTAATACTGGTCATCGTCTATTTCACTTCAAAATTAGGTGTACCTTTGTTTAAAAAGACACAAGCATCAGTTGATAAACTGATTCGAACATTAAGAGAATATGTGATAGGAATGCGCGTTGTTAGAGCATTATCCATGAATGCACATGAGATTAATCGCTTTGATGAAAACAATAAAGAAACAGTTGAAAAGGAATTAAAAGCAGCAACAACAATGGCGAGAATTAATCCATTAATGCAAATTGTTATGAATGTAGGATTAGTAGTCGTATTGGTTATTGGTTCATATCGTGTTGATATTGGATTAACAAAACGTGGAGAAATCCTAGCGTTTGTAACCTATTTTACAATCATCTTAAACGCGATGATGAGTATCACAAGAATATTTATTTTATCATCACGCGCTACTGCATCAGGTGAGCGTATTTATGATGTCTTAGAATTACCACTTGCGATGCAAGATGGCAATCAACCTTTACTTGAAAGAAAAGATGTAGCACATATTGCATTTAACAATGTTTCATTTTCATATTTACAAAAAGAAAAGAATATTGAAAACATAAGTTTTGAATTGTTTAAAGGTCAAACACTAGGTATTATCGGTGCGACAGGTTCTGGAAAAACAACCATTGTAAATTTATTAATGAGATTTTATGATGTTGACCAAGGATCGATAAAAATATATGGGACAGATATTAGAGATCTTAAGCAAAATGAATTAAGAGAAAAAATTGGAGTTGTTTTTCAAAATGATTTAATTTTTGCAGATACTATTTATGGTAATATCCAATTTAATCGAAATGAAATCACCGCTGAAGATATTGATTTAGCAACAGATATTGCTCAAGCTAACTTCATCTATGAAAAAGAAAATGAAAATCAATATCTGATGACTCAAAAAGGATCTAATTTATCTGGTGGGCAAAAACAAAGAGTCTTAATTGCAAGAGCTATTGCAGGTAAGCCAGATCTCATTATATTAGATGATGCATCAAGCGCACTAGATTATCGTACAGATATGAAATTAAGACGATCACTCAACGATAAACATAAAGATGCGTCTAAAATCATTATCGCTCAACGCATTAGTAGCATTAAAGACGCAGATCTTATATTACTTATTGATGAAGGTAGAGTAATCGCAAAAGGCACACATGAAGAACTTCTTAATAAATCTGATATTTATAAACAAATCACTTCTTATCAATTAGGAGGTGAGTCACGATGATGTATGCTGGAAAAAAAGGTCGCGAGCGAAATGATGGCTCAGATAAAGCTAAAAATGTAAAATTCGTTATTAAAAGACTATGGAAATATTTAACATATTACAAGTCTAAACTAATTCTAGCTTTATTTTTAACCATTTTATCAAATGGCCTATCATTGATAGGACCATATTTAACAGGAGAAGCAATTGATGCAATGGATGGACAAGTTGATTTTCAACGCGTTTATTTATATGCAGGGCTTATGGTAGCATTTTATATATTGGCCGCTGTTTTTAATTATTTACTCAGAATTGCCATGGTCCATGTTTCACAAAGTGTTGTTTATAAAATGAGAAAAGATCTATTTGAAAAATTAAATCGTGTTGAAGTCTCATATTTTGA
Source organism: uncultured Mariniplasma sp. (assembly GCA_964368955.1). Classification (GTDB taxonomy): domain Bacteria; phylum Bacillota_I; class Bacilli_A; order Acholeplasmatales; family Acholeplasmataceae; genus Mariniplasma. The sequence continues at coordinate 8,064 of CAYJDZ010000030.1, read as the reverse complement.
TACAAAACAAACAGGGGACATCATCAGTCGTATGAGCTATGATATCGACAGCATTAACACATCACTAGCAACTGATGTTATTAGCATTTTAACCAGTGTTATTACAGTGACTATTTCATTAGTCATGATGATTATCATGTCACCAGTTTTAGTAGTAGTGTTTGTCTTAACCATTCCCTTATCAGTTACGATTACACGTGTTTTATCAAAAATCGTGAAAAAAAGATATCGTTTACGTAATCAAAAATTAGGTGAAATTAATGGGTTCGCTGAAGAGATGATTACTGGACAAAGAACAATTCAATCCTATGTTCAAGAACAAAATGTTTTAAATAAATTTGATATCATCAATGAAGAGACAGCAAAAGCAACTTATCAAGCAGGCTATTATGGAACGATTGTAGGACCATCTGTAAACTTTGTATCAAATTTATCAGTAGCGCTTGTTGGAGTCTTAGGTGGTATTCTTTATTTTAAAAATTTAATTACAATCGGAAAATTAACCAGTTTCACACTTTATTCAAGAAGGTTTTCAGGCCCAATCAATCAAATGTCTTCAGTATTTACGGATATCCAATCCGCACTTGCTGCAGCAGAAAGAGTTTTTGCTGTACTAGATGCTAAAGAAGAAGATTTAGATGACCTTGATGTCTATCAAGATCTAGATATAAAAGGGGAAGTAGAAGTTAAGCATCTAGATTTTAGTTATGTTGAAAATCAACCAATCTTAAAAGATGTTAGTTTTCATGCCCCCCAAGGAAAAGTTGTTGCAATTGTTGGTCAAACAGGTGCAGGTAAAACAACGCTTGTTAATTTATTGATGAGATTTTATGAGTCAAGCAGAGAAACAATTTTTATCGATGATATCGATATTTATAAGATTCCTAGAGCTGAATTAAGAAAAGCATTTTCGATGGTATTGCAAGATACATGGGTATTTTATGGTACTATTCATGATAATATAGCCTATGGAAATGGTGAAATTAGTCGCTTAGAAGTTGAAGAAGCAGCAAAGAAAGCTCGTATTCACCAGTTTATTGTGCATCTACCTCAAGGCTACGACACATTATTAACAGACGAGGGATTAAATATCTCTAAAGGACAAAAACAGTTATTAGTCATAGCGCGCGCGATGCTTTCTAAATCAAAAATGTTAATCTTGGATGAAGCAACATCCAACGTTGATACACATACTGAAGTTCAAATTCAACAAGCAATGCTTAAATTGATGCAAAATAAAACATCCTTTGTTATTGCGCATAGATTATCTACAATTAGAAATGCACAATTAATATTAGTTGTTGATGATGGAAATATTGTTGAACAAGGAACACATGAATCGCTTTTAAATCAAAAAGGTGTTTACTATGAATTATACAATTCACAGTTTGCTTAAAATAAACTTCCCTATTATAAATATTGTCCCTATTTTTTAACTAAGATGGGGATTTTTTATTTTGGATATAAATGTAAGAAATAAACATATTTTCATATAACAAATAGATAAAAAATTTATTTTGATAAATAAAAAAATGCCAGAACACTTGATTTTTGCAACGAAATACACTCCATATAAAACCATAGTACTCAAGTTTCTTATCATTTAACGTGTATTTTATCTTTTATAATCCTCCTAATAATCTTTTTTTGTGCAAATGAATACGCTTCCATTTTCAAATATGTTTTGCTACACTAAAATTGTATATGTGTTTCTATTCCTAAAATAGAGACAAAAAAAATATAGAGGAGAAGAAAATGAAAAAGTTTATTGTTTTATTTCTTGCCGTCATTTTGACACTATCACTAGTTGCTTGTGGCAAAAAAGAACTAAGTGAAGTAGAAAAAATTATTGCAGAAGCAGAAGATATGACTCTAGTAGAGTTATATGACAAAGCATATGAAGAATCAAGTAGCGCAACACTTGAAGGCATTGGTAATTCAAGTCGTGGAGCTACAGCTGGTGAAGCGTTTGTTCTTGCTATGAAAGCGAGACATGCAGATTATACAGGAAAAATTAATTGGCAACAACCAAAAGAAAACTCTATCTTCACGATGCTAGAAAGTGACTATAATAGTCCAAATCCAATTTTTTCTATGACATTGATTCAAGATGGTAGTCAAATTCAAAGCAAGATGGTAGAAACTGGAATCTTACGTAATTTTATACCTAAAGAATGGCGTGAAGCAACAGGTGTGAATGTTGAAAATGATGGCCAACCATTAACACTACAAACTTTAAATAAAGTTTTCATGTTCAATAATTTAGGAGATAAAACTTATCTTAACGTTTGGGATTTTGTTAAAGAAGGCGAAGCACCAATGTTCATGGGTGTTGATTCAGAACCTGTTGGATTTAACTTCTTACTTATGTTAACGGCACCTGAATACGCACTTATCGTTAAAGAAGCTTTTGATGCATTAAATGCTACTGAAAAGGCATATTTTCAACCAACAATCGATGCTCTTGCTACTAAAGCAAGTGATCTAAAATTAGGCACAAATGGTAAATATGCATTAGCTTGGATACAATTATGGACAAAACAAATGAATGTGTTAACTGATGATGGTCCAATTATGGCTGAATTAGTTAAAACTTCGGCAGTTAACCAAACAGGTTTATTAGTGTATTCTAAACTTCGTTCTATAGCAGAAACAGAATCTTCATCTAAAAACAACGTTACAGTTGCTGCTTATCAAACGAACTATAAAGGTTTTGGTGGTTATGGTTATAAACATTTCTTACAAATCCCAGATACAAGTCCACTTCCTTGGACAGCTGCAGCTTTCATCGCTTACATGGTGACGACTAAAGACGGATTTAATCCATGGGGTAAAGATATGGGTGGTTATAGTGCAAATCCAACGATTAGACTAGACCATACAAAAGATGGTTATGTTGATAATGTTAACACATTCCCTGCTAAAAACGACCTTGGTTTTACTTGGTGGGTAAATTCAGGAAAACTAATTATTGAAGATCCAATTTATGCAGCTTCTAAAGCATTTACTGTTGGAGAATGGATTTCAGGATTATAGTATTTTAATTTAAATTTTAAATAAGGTAAACATGGAGGCAATTGTATGCGCGAAATAAGACCCAAAAAAGGAAAGAATATCAAAAATAAAATAAAGACTTATTTTCAAAAACCAGAACATACTATTTTGGTGATATTTGGCATCTTATTAACACTAGTTACAATTGTCCCCATGTTAACTCTTCTAAATGATACTTTCTTAATTAAACCAGGAAGTTATTCACAATTTGTTACTGGAAGAAGTAGTGGGTATACTTTCGTCAATTGGATGGATTTATTCTTTGGTGAAATTTCAAAGGCTAATTTATATACACCAATGATTAATAGTATACTTCTTGCAATATTTGCGAGTTTTGGAGCAATTTTGTTCGGTGGAATATTTGCCTATTTAATTACAAGGACAAATATTGCTGCGAAAAAATACTTAAGTGCAATTTTTATATTTCCTTACATCATGCCACAATGGACGCTTGCTGTTATCTGGCAAAACTTGTTTAAAAGTAATATGGTAACAGGTGGTTCAGATGGTGTATTTGCTTCATTTTTCAGCATTAACATGCCAAAGTGGTGGGTTGCTGGATTATTCCCATCAGTCTTGATACTTGCTATCCATTATGCACCTTTTGCTTTTATTTTAATTGGCAGCATTTTTAGAAACATGGACTCAAATTTAGAAGAAGCAGCAATCATTATGGATACACCAAAACCAAAAATGTTTTTTAAGATTACATTACCTATGGTTTATCCTGCGATATTATCAACAGTATTATTAGTTTTTGCAAGTTCAATGGGTAGCTACCCTGTTCCGCACTATTTACAATTAGAAACTTTGGCAACCAGATATGTTTCGCTTGGCGTTAGAAGAGCTGGAGAAAATAGCATTTTAGGTGTATTGATGATGCTCTTTGGAGTGCTCATCCTGCTTATCAATCATAAGAATACGAAAAGTAGAAAAAGCTATACTACAGTTACGGGTAAGTCAGGACAAATCAGTGAGGTCAATGTTGGCAGAATTTTGAAGTATGTCATACCGATTATTTTGATTGTTGTTACATTCTTCACATCAATTTACCCAATCATTTCTTTCTCTTTAGAAACGTTCTTACCAAATCCAGGAGATTACAGCTTCATTCTTAATGGAGACTGGGATTCATTAACAACCAAATGGTGGGTCCATAATAGTATGGAAGAAGCCGGATTATACGGACAGATGGGGATTTTATATAACAAAACAATTTGGAATGGTTTTAAAGGGACTTTAATCGTATCTACTTTTGCAGCTTTATTTGCAGGAACCTTTGGTCTATTAATTGGATATTCCGTCAGTAGAAACAGAAGAAATAAATTTGCATTATATGTCAATAACATGGCTTTTCTACCTTATTTATTACCAGCATTAGCCATGGGGATCGCATTCTTCACTTTTGGTTCAGCTCTAGGAATTTATGATACATTCTTACTTGTTATTATTGCTGGTACGGTTAAATATATTCCATTTGCATCAAGAAGCTCTTTAAACTCAATGATGCAGATCAGTCCAGAAATAGAAGAATCTGCCATGATCTTAGGAATACCTTGGAGAAAGCGGATGATGAAAATCATCATACCGATTCAAAAAGCAGCAATCATTAGTGGATTCTTACTACCTTTTATCACAAGTGTTAGGGAATTAACATTATATATGCTACTAGTTAACCAAACTAAATTAAGTACGACTTTATTAAGTTATTATGATGAAATGGGCCTATATGCGTTTTCTAGTGGGATTAACTTAATCATCATTGTATTTATATTAATATTAAACTTCGCAGTAAATAAACTTACAGGTGCAAGTTTAGATAAAGGTGTAGGAGGAAAATAAAATGCCAGAAATTACTTTAAACAATATATCGAAAAGATGGAATGGGTTTTATGCAGTTGATCATTTAAATTTAGTAATAGAAAATAATTCATTTATTACACTTTTAGGTCCTTCTGGATGTGGTAAAACAACAACATTACGGATGATTGCAGGGCTAGAAACACCAACAGAAGGTAGTATCACCATTGATGGTGTTACAGTTTTTGATAGTGAAAAGAATATCAATATACCAGCAAACAAGCGTAAAGTAGGGTTTTTATTTCAAAACTACGCACTTTGGCCAAATATGACTGTATATGATAATATTGCGTTTGGGTTAAAAAATATTAAAGAAGAGTTTCCCGTTTATGATTTTGTGATTAAAAATAATAATAGAATGATTGAAATACTTAATCAACTCAATGAATTTAAACATGAACTTGATGCATTTATTGATGCTAAAGGTGTTTTCGATAAAGAAAGTGCGATTGTTAAAATCATTGATAAATACCAAATATCAAAATTTACAGCAGAAAAACTTATTTACTACTATGAAAAAGATTCACTCAATACGAAGCAAATCATTACTGAGTTACTTGGTATTAATAACAAACGATTAAGTGACTATAAAAATGAACAAACATCTATATCAGATGATTACCGACTCATAAAAGATGGTAAAATATTGATGAAAGTAAGAAGACTTGATAAAGAAGAAATTGACTTAAGAGTTAGAGAAGTATCTAGAATTGTTAAAATTGGAATGTTCATGGATCGTTATCCAAATGAATTATCAGGTGGTCAACAACAACGTGTTGCTATAGCTAGAACATTAGCCCCAAGACCTAAAGTGTTATTTATGGATGAACCACTATCAAACCTAGACGCTAAGCTAAGACTCGAGATGAGAACCGAATTACAAAGACTTCATATTGAAACGAACTCAACGTTTATATATGTAACACATGATCAATTAGAAGCAATGACATTATCAACTAAAATATGTCTTTTAAACAATGGTTTATTACAACAATATGAGAAACCACTTAATATCTATGAAAACCCTAGTAATTTATTCGTATCAGATTTTGTTGGGACACCATCAATCAATTTAATTAACGCTAAGGGCAAATTTGAAAAAGGTACATTTAAACTATTAATTTGGGATGATGTGACAGTCGATTTTATTTCAAATGGGTTCAAGTCATATGATCAATGGTATGATAAGTCACTTGAAGAAGACGAAGAGTCTAAGAAAAAAGTATACGATGTAGAAAAAATAAATAAAGATGATTTGTTTGATTATCCAATTGCAAAAATAACTCAAGACTATTTAAGTGCTAAGCAACAAGATGTACCTAGCAAGAATGATTTTGTGATTGCTGTTAGACCGGAATTCATTAAAATACATGACAAAGGACAGTTTTCTGGTGAGGTTTATAGTTCGATGCCTACAGGTATGGAGACAACCATTAGAATCAATATAGGGGAATATATCATGACAGGTGTAGTATTTGGTAATATTACCTTTGAGATAGGTTCAGCAATTAAATTTGATATCGATACGAATCATATTATATTGTACGCTACAAAGACTCAAAAGCTTATTTGCAAAGGAAAAGTAATCATTACAGCTGAGAATTAAAAAAGATAAATAAGTCATAAAATAAAAGATGGAAGATAAATAATTTCCATCTTTTATTTTATTCAATTCAAATTAGTTTGCTTTTGATATTAAGTGGCTATATAATATAGTTTAATACCATTTTAATATGGTAAAATTAATCTAGAAGTCAAATGGAAAGAGGTTGCTATATGTTAGATTTTAAAGACAATTATATCTTAAAACAGCTTGTTGCAACCGAAACTATTTTAACCATATCTGATCTTCAAGAGACTTTAGAAATGTCTCAAAGAAGTATCTATTATTCATTAGAGCGCATTAACGAATATTTAAATAGAATAGCACTGCCGACCATTATCAATAAAAGAGGTGTTGGTCTTTTAGTTCATGATAAAGTAGTTGATCATTTTAATCAAAACGATTTAACGATTAAAGATGTCTATATTTGTACGAGTAAAGAAAGAAATAATTTACAAGTCTTACATATTTTATCTTCTAAACAATACATTAACATATCTTTGCTTATGGAGGTATTTGATGTAAGTAGAAGTACAATTATTAAAGATTTGAGAGAGATCAGATTAATTGTTGCTAATTTTAATTTAGTTTTAGAATATAGTATTGAACATGGCTATGAAATCCATGGAAGTGAAATACAAAAACGTAGTTTAATTTTAATCATTAATTCCGATTATAGGTACTTAATACAGTTAGAGTCTATTAATTATTATGATGATAATGATGTTGAAAAACTCATGTCGTTATTTGTTAAAGTAGAAGAAAAATTAAATGTGATTTATGTTAGAAGCACACTAAATCAATTGGCTGTATTACTCGCAATCATTAAAAAGACGAATAGACCAAATGTTGTTTTTGATATTGAAGATGAAACCTCATTATTAAATGCTGAAGAGTATCATGTGGTTTCAGAGGTTTACCGAGATTTTATGGATCCCAATGAATATACATATTTAGTGATGCACTTGCAAGCATTAAGAATACAATATAGTAAAAACACACAACAAGATGGTGAAGATAAATATGTTGGTGAGCTAGTTAACTTTATTATTAATGAGTTTTACAATCAAACACTCATTGATATTAAGCATCGTGATGAACTTTTTCATAATATATATACACATATGAAGCCTGCGTTATTTAGGTTTAAATATAGCATTACTTATAGGAACGAGTTAAAAGATCAAATCATGAATGAATTTTCTCAAGTCTATAGAATTACAAAGATTATTACTGAAAAATTAGAAAAAATTATAGATTATATTATTAGTGAGGATGAAATCGCATATATTGCGATATATTTTGGTGCTATGATTGAAAAAGAACAACAAATGGTGGATCACCCTAAAGTATTACTTGTATGCCTTAATGGTAAAGCATTAGCTAGAAATCTTAAAAAAGAGATTGAGAGTTTTACAAGAGATATCGTTATTGTTGATGCATTTAGGGAAAGTGATGTTCTCAATTTAAAAGATAAAGTTGATTATATTATTTCTACAGAACCATTAAAAGATGTTGTTACTAAAGCAAAAACGATTGTTGTTAAT
>CAYJDZ010000029.1:0-13726 GCA_964368955.1 uncultured Mariniplasma sp. | reverse complement strand
GATATTGATATCAACACGATTGATATTGATGCTATTGATCATATTGATATACCAGCAGGCACCTATGAAATTGAGTATCAAATTGAAGATTTGATTGAACTCATCAAAACGCATGGAGCAGTGGTTTCTTTTGTAGTTATAGATAGTAAAAATCAAGAGTTACAGGTATCAGGCAATTCATTTACGGCAATCCCTAATGAAGTTTATACGGTTACTATAAAGTTAGAAATAGGTTTATTGCATAAAGAAAAAACCATCACAGTTGCTACAATTAAAACCTTATCTCAATTAGCTACACCAGATAACCTGAGCCTATATCAAAATAATTATCTGACATTTAATTCTGTTGAGCACGCGACATCATATGTCATCTCAATTAATGGTCAAACCTATACACAAGCATCAAACATGTATGATCTTACAGCACTTTATGATACCCCAGCAACATATACGATTAAGATAAGGGCCATTGCTACTGGATATCTGGATTCAAATTACTCTAATGAGTTTGTCATAAGCACAATCATAGAAAGTATTGCAATTATTTCTTCTGTAACAACTTCTTATATAGAAGGCGACGCTCTAGATTATAACAATATAGTTATCGAGGCTACATATACAGATCAAAGAAAAATAATCTTAAATACTATGACTTGTCTTATATCAATACCAGAAAGAAGAGCGTTAACACCTTCTGATCATATCGTGCAGATTACGCATTCATCAAGTGGTAAATCCGTGTCATTTGAAATAACAGTAGCACCTCTTGGTGATGCTAAATGGACTTTAACATTTAATGGTGGTGGAGGTACAAGAATAGCAGGAGGATTGGAAATCCAACTTCTTGATCATCATAGTGGTGGGATTGCCCCAGAATATGCATGGAAAGATCATCTCTTTTTAGGTTTTGATCAATCGTTTGACTCGATAACAGCAAACACCACCATCACTGCTTTATGGTTAGATCTTTTAGAAGGAACCAATGGGCTAGATTATGACTTTGGTCCTGGTTACACCGATTATATTGTAACCGGCTATTGGGGAAGCTCTGAAAACGTAGTTATTCCTCAATATTATTTAGGGCTACCCGTTAAAAGAATTAACAATCAAGCATTTTTAAATAATAAGACAGTCAAAAGTTTATATATATCTTCTTTGATAGATAGTTTAGGAAACAATGTATTCACAGGAGCTACGAACCTTCAAAATATCATAGTTAGTGAAGATAATCATCATTTGAGTTCTATAGATGGAGTTTTGTTCGAGAAATCTAAAAAAGACTTAGTTTATTGTCCAGAGGGAAAGACAGGAGATTATACAATACCAGATGGTGTAACAAAGATTTATACACAAGCATTTATTTCTTCAAAATTAAATAATATCTTCATACCAGATAGTGTTTATGATATAGGGTCAAAGGCTTTTTATAATACGAAATGGTTAAATGAGCAACCCAACGGACTTATTTATGCAGGTAAGGTTGTTTATACGTACAAAGGCTCAATGCCCGCAAATAGTGTTATTGAATTGTTAGAAGGCACCTTAGGTATTGCAGGTGATGCTTTTGAGATGCAAGACAATCTAATTGAACTCATCACTGTAGAAGGGTTGTTGGCTATTGGTGATTATGCTTTTAATGGATGTGACAATTTAATCGACTTTATCATTCCAAATTCAGTCATTAGAGTAGGAACTAGTACGTTTAATTATTGTACCTCATTACTTAATATTTATATTCCAGAAACACTTTTAGAGCTTGGAAGTCAAGCTTTTGACAACACGCCATGGTATACTTCACAACCTCTTGGTATGGTGTATGCAGGAAATATAGCTTACAGATATAAAGGAGACTTCCCTAATTCAATCATCCTTAAAGAGGGCACTTTAGCAATCGCTGATTATGCGTTTTATCAAATGAATGATAACTTTACTCTTAAAAATTTATATATTCCAAATAGCGTACTTAAAATTGGAATTGGGGCATTTATAGGAGTCAAAGGAATTGAGATAATTTATCTACCAGCTAGTGTAGAAAGTATCTCAATGTTTGCTTTTAGTGGTACAGGTATGGATATTTATGCTGAAGCTTCTTCTGAACCATTAGGATGGGTGCTTAATTGGAATCCAGATCCAAGACCTGTTATCTATAGCGCATTGAATCAAGCTGTAACCTATAATTTTGTTGAAAATGGTGGAAATGAAGTTGATTCTATTCATGCTGTTTTTCTAAATAAATTTCCAGATATACAAAAAGAAGGTTACGATTTTATAGGTTGGTATGACAACATCGGTTTAATCGGTGCTCCCTTAACACTTCCTTATTTTACAAAAAGTGATTCTACACTTTACGCAAAATGGGAAATAAGAATATATAAAGTAGAATTTAGACTCCCTTCTAGTTGGACGCGGACCGGAGGAGGAACTTTGCTTCAAAATGTAGAACATGGTCAAGATGCTACACCACCCGATTTTAACAGTGGCGAAGAAAATTTTGTGGCTTGGAGTATAGATTATCATCATATCACAAGAGATTTAACTATTGTTCCAGCAAGAGCAATCCTTAAATTAGACACCTATGAATGGGCCTCTTTTGTCTGGTTGTCTGCAGAGTTAGGTAACTGTGAATTAGAAATAGATTTTCATGATGGCAAAGGTTATGTGCCTTTTTATAAAGGAGAGAGTCAAGCCCTATTTGAAAATATGACACTTTCTCCTAGAGCATCTTATCTTGGAGGAGAATGGGTCAATCTAAAAGACTTTGTCATTGACAATGTTGATAGAACTAATCCAACTAAACCTATTATAAACTATTGGCTTGATGATGTAACCGAAGGTAATATCATCATTAAAATCATTGGAGGCAAGCCGAATGGCGGTAGTGAAGTTACTCACTATTATCAAATCAATCCAGCTAATCCTGAAGTTTGGTTAACATTTAGTGGTGATTTTATAGAAATATCTGTTCCAAATGGTTCAACAATTATTGCGAAAACCGTCAATAATTCAACAAATGCACCTTCACGTCAAAACCGAAGAGTCATCACGATTCATAAACAAATCTATGATACCCATAGTAAAGTGACTAGATATAATGTTGTTGATTATGAGTTTTTATCAGATGGTTCAGGGACTAAAGTCACTTCATTGAATGGATCATATGATGATGAACGACATTTATTCGAAAACTTTATACGCTACACAAGAGGAAGTGCATATTTAGGATGTGGGCCTAAGGCTGCTGAGATATTTACAAATTGGTTTGGTTATTCATATGGTCAATCAATAATTGCGGATGATTATGTTGAAACTACAAACGTTCTTTGGTTAGACGAATGGATATTTACATCTCCTGCACAACTAGAAGATGGTGTCCAAGAGATTATGGATGAACATCTTAATTTTGATTTATCTAGAAGAAGTTTAGATACATCTAAGGGTGCTATTAATTGGATTGAAAATCAATTAGCAGCAGGATACCCTGTGATGATTCTTACTGATGATGGAGAGCATTATCAAGTTATTTCTGAGTCAATTATTGAAAGAGATAAACATGGCGAAATCATTTCAGCTAAATTTTTGACTCATGATAACAGTGGTTATACATATCGTAGTTGGAGTAATATCGATTACTTCTTTGAAGATAATTGGAGTGCTAAAATAGCAAGATTTTCATCATATACATCCTATCGAGATATGATTATGTCAGTGATGATAGAAGAAGGGCAAGAAGATTGATAAGATGACTCTTTATGTGCAAAATTTAAATGTTATTGACAAATTATTAATCCAAAAACTAAGGAAGAAATCGACGTAGAAACACACAATAGAGTTCGATATAAACCAGACTTAGAGTTTAAGAAGAGTCTAAATTCAGGTTTATTTTATACTTCAGAAAGCGAAGAAGATGAGCCAGATGATATCCTTCATGATGAAATGGAAGATTTTGAAGTTCGAAATGAATAAATAAATAGTATGGGGCTGTAGATAAATGAAAGTAATAATCTATATTTTGTTACAGCCCTATTATTATTATTTAAATTATTAGAAGTAAATACTTGTTTTTGTAAATAAGTCTTACACTATTTCATGATTGGTGATACAATATAAGAAGCGAATACTATACGAATGAGGATACATTATGAAAAACATCATTGATCAATTTCTTTATCAAGGAATTTATGTTAACCATGAACCTTATGGTTATGGACATATAAATGGGACATATTTAGTTACATGTGAAAAACCAAGTAAACAATACATTTTGCAATGGATTAATCCAGGAGTTTTTAAACACATTCCAGAATTGATGAAAAACATTGAACTAGTTACAAACCATATCCGTAGTCAATATGAGAACGAAGGTATCGATACAAAAGACCGAGTTTTATCATATGTTTTAACACAACAAGGCGATTCGTTTTATAAAGTGGATGAAAATTATTATCGACTTTATGATTTCGTAGAAAACTCAACTTCTTATGAACAGGTTCCTGATGAAAGATATTTAGAATTAGCTGGTGAAGCATTTGGAGAGTTCCAACATCGCTTACACTCATTCGATGCAAGTCTTCTTTTTGAAACAATTAAGGATTTTCATCATACGCCTAAGCGATATGAACACTTTGTTGATTCTCTTAAAGATGCCATTCCTGAGAGATTGAAAGAAGCTAAAAAATGGATTTCTTTTATTCAAGAAAGAGCTCAAATGATGGAAGTTGTGATCAAAGGAATTAGTTCAAATCAAATTCCATTACGAGTGACACACAATGATACAAAAATCAACAATATTTTATTTGATAAACATGCACCTGTTGTAAAATGCTTAGTTGATCTAGATACAGTTATGCCAGGTAGTCTATTATACGATTTTGGTGATGCGGTTAGATTTGGATGCAGTACAGCAAAAGAAGATGAAACAAATTTAAATTTGATTGATGTAAATATAGACTATTTTGAAGCTTTTACTAAAGGGTTTATTAAACCACTTAAAGATACAATGACGGATACAGAATTTGAGTATTTGGCATACAGTTCAATTTTAATCACCCTAGAATTAGGGATGCGCTTTTTAATGGATTACTTATTAGGGGACCACTATTTTAAGATACATCATCCAAAACATAATTATGAACGTGCAGTTAACCAATTGACACTGGTTAAGAGATTAGAAGAAAAATTACCAGTAATGAACGAGATTGTAAATAAATATCGTTAAAAAATTTCGTTAAGATAATAGGTGTGTGCTTATATTTATAGGCCACACTTTTTTAATGCAAATAAGATGCGTAAAAAAAACCAATCAACCGATTGGTTTATGATGATTAAATATTTTTTAACTTAGTGATTAAGATTTCGAATAAATCTGGTCCATTTTTTCGATACACCCAGTCAAATGTATTTGGATTCTCAAAAGAAAACTGATAATAAAGTGGTTTTGGGTCGTGGTCATTAATGAGTAACATTGCCTCTCCAACTTTGAGACCAGCAAACATTTCAAATATTTTTATATGCTTATCTTTTGGCACATAATCTCTTGCATCTATTATTTTCATCAAATCACTCCTTGTAAAATGATTATATGCTTTTTTTCTTTTGCTTTCAAAGAATATGAATATATTAAAAGATAAATAATGAAAATATTCATGATACAATGATATAATTGTAGATGATAAACAAGAGAATTTAATTGACTTTTTGAGGTGTGCTGTGAGTAATATATTTTCAAAAATTGGGTGGTTTGTAAAAGAACAATGGAAGACATATGTGACCATGTTTTTTCTACTCATCTCAATTGCTTTAATCTCATTATCCCCAGCATATGTATTGGGAAGAGCAATTGATACAATCATATCTGGTGGGCTAACACAAAAGACTCTTTTATGGCTTGTGTTTTTTTTAGCACTACTTCCCATTTCAAGATATTTCTTAAGCTTTATCTATAATCACTTATCACAAAAAACTGCACAAACTCTATCTTATAAAATGCGACAAAGATATTTATCCCATCTTTTTGACATGGATTCACAGTTTTATGAAAAATATCAAAAAGGAGATTTGATTTCGCGTGTTACCGCCGACTTAGATGCAATCACTCAAGCAGCATCATCAATGCTTGAAGGTATAATTTTTAATGTTGGTGTTATCTTATTTGCAATAACAATCATGTCATTGACCATCAGTTGGAAACTAACATTAATATCAGTCACAATCATGCCTATTGGATTAACGATTTTAAATGTAATCCGTAATAGAAAACGTAAATATATAAAATTGCATCGCGAGATCTATGCTGATATGACTGAAAAGGTCTTAGAATCAGTAGAAGGTCAGAAAGCAATTCGTGCTTATGTACAAGAAGGAAATGATTTAAAAAAATTAAATAAAGCTATTGATGCAGATATTGAATCATGGCGTTATATTGTGCGCTTTGAAAACTGGTTTAACCCACTTTTTGAAGTTATTTATGGTATTACTTATATTCTTGCTTTCTCATTTGGTATTTATTTTATCATTCACCAAGAGATGTCTTTAGGTGGACTCATTACTTTTGTATCTTATGTTGCCATGCTATTTATGCCGATTATCTCAATATCCAATATCTTTAGTCAAATTAACAATGCAATTGTTTCTGTAGACCGCCTAGATGAAATTATGAAACAAAATCCAGTGGTTCGTGATGATACCAATTCAAAACCAATTGTTGAATTTAGAGAAATTGAATTTAAAAATGTGACATTTAAATACCCATTCGATAAAGAACCAGTTATTAAAAATATCACATTTACAATTAAAAATGGAGAGACTTTAGGTATTGTAGGACCAACAGGTGCTGGTAAATCCACGTTAATTAGACAATTACTTCGTGAATTTAATGTTACAGAAGGACAAGTTTATATTGATGGGTTATCAATTGAATCTTATCAAGTTGAAGCAGTACGTAATCTAGTTGGCTATGTTCCTCAAACCCATATGCTTTTTAAACGCTCTGTTGAGGATAATATTATGATTGGCGATCCTAACGCATCGATTAAAGCACTTGACTTAGCAGTTAAGATTGCTGATTTTGAAAAAGACTTTACTTTTTTACAACATGATATGCAAACAATGGTTGGCGAGTCTGGGTCAACATTATCGGGTGGTCAAAAACAACGTCTATCTATTGCAAGAGCATTGATCAAGGATCCTCAAATTTTAATTCTTGATGATTCACTATCAGCAGTAGACGCAAAAACAGAAGACACCATCATGGGTCACCTTAAGGATTTTAGAAAAGGTAAAACAAACATTATTGTTGCTCACCGTTTTTCTGCCGTTCGTGACGCTAACTTTATACTTGTTTTAGAAAATGGAAAGATCACACAGCGTGGAACACACGAAGAATTGTTACGTCAAGATGGTTGGTATAAACACCAATACATCCAACAGATGACGATTAAGTAGGTAAAATGATGAAAACTATGAGAAAAGTCTGGCGCTATATCGCCAAGTATAAAAAATTACTCTTCATCAGCTTAACCGCAATGATTATCGTTCAATCACTTGGATTGGTTGCGCCTTTAATAGTTAAATCAATTTTAGATGATTATTTAGTAGGCATTGAACGTCCTTGGTATGAGGTTAGTCAAACTGATAAACAAATCACGTATCAAGGTAGATACTTCAGTCAGGAAACAACCTCTAATGAAATTATTTCTATTGTTATCTATAAAGGTAAATACTATTTTGTTGAAGAAGATGTTGTTGATGGAAATAAATCACTTGAAGGAAATATCTTAACAATTATTGAGCAAGATGGAACTCAAAATATCTATGATGCAAAGCGCTTAGATAAACAAGAAGTGATTCAATTTTACAAACCTTTTGTCAACCCACTCATCTTTTTAATTGTTTTATTAACCATACGGTTCTTTCTACAAACAATATTCACCTATATTCAACGCATTACAACATCTATGATTAACGTTAATATCGTAAGAGATGCAAGAAAAGATGCTGTTAAGGCTCTACAAAAAATGCCAATGACTTATTTTGAGACAGAACCCGCAGGAAAAATTGCTAACAGAATCATTAGTGATGTCGCCGGTATGATGAATCTATTTTCGACAATTATGAACCTCTTGATTAATGCGAGTTTAGCAGTAATATTTGCTTATATTGGAATGTTTTATTTGGATGCTAAGCTTGCATTGCTCACATTTATCATTTTTCCAGTCGTGTATGTTTGGTTGCGATTTTTCACAAAACGATTAACGAAAATAGCTGTGAAGGTTAATGAACAATCATCCATGTTAACGGCGCAACTTAATGAAATTATAAATGGAATTAATATTCTTCAAATTTTTAATTTTAGAAAACAAACCGAAAATCGGTTTAATTCACTTTCTAATGAATTTATGCAAGAAAAACTTAAAGAAAATTTTCTTCATTTATCCATCGGTTGGAATATGATTCGTTTAATTGGAGCGCTTGTGACAGCAATTATTATTCTTTATTTTGGGAATGGTTATTTAACTGTTACAGGGTTTATTGTCACAGCAGGACTAATCTATGCGTATAATGATTATCTAACACGTTTAATTGAACCTGTAGGAACACTATTTAGAGAAATTGGAAATCTTCAACATGCTATTGTACGTACCGAGCGGATTTTTAAGATTATAGATGGTGAGCAAGAAGATGGATCGTTTACAGAAATTCCTCGTTTTAAAGGACATGTAAACTTTGAAAACATTTGGTTTTCCTATAATGAAGGTAATCCAGTAATCAAAGGCATAGACTTAGATATCAAAGCAGGACAAATGGTAGGGTTAGTTGGACACACTGGATCAGGGAAAAGTACAATGATGAGTCTATTGATGCGTTTTTATGACTTGAAAAGCTATGATAGAGGAAGAATTACTGTAGATGATGTTGACATTAAAACATTTTCAAAGCGTACATATAGAACCCATGTGGGTATTATTCTACAAGATCCAGCCATATTCAAAGCAACTATTGCAGATAATGTTCGATTTGGAAAAGAAATTAGCGATCAAGAGATAGAAACCATCCTAAGAAATATTGGTGGCGGCAAACTAATCGATAAACTTGAAATGGGAATTCACACAATAATTACTAGAGGTGGAGGTAATCTATCTGTTGGTGAAAAGCAGATTCTCTCCTTCGCAAGGGCAGTCGTTCATGATCCAGCAATTCTTGTGATGGACGAGGCAACTGCAAACATAGATACTGAAACTGAAACGATGTTACAAGAAGTACTCGAAAAAGTTAAAAAGGGTAGAACAATGATTGTTATTGCCCACCGATTATCTACAATAAAGAATGCAGATAAAATAGTTGTGTTTGAAAGTGGACTCAAAGTTGAAGAAGGTAGACATAACGAATTGCTTTCAAAAAATGGTGTTTATGCCAATATTTATCGGTCACAAATTAAACCAGGAACTGAGACATTATAGTCTTGGTTTCTTTTTTAAATGAACAAAAATTTGGTCAAAAACAAGATACTTATATATAGAATTTATCTACATTGTTTGGAGTTTTATTCATGCTATTTTGAAAAGATGTATTCCTATTGCTATTAATGAAAAAACACGTATAATATTGATGTAATATCATGATTGCAAGCATTTATAGAAAGGTATTAGCCCATAAAAATTAAACGACGAACTTTAATTCCTATCACGTTAACTTTGCTGGTTATATTTAACCTTTCTTTTACTTTTTCATATTGGGCAAATAGTATTAATGGATCTTCTAATATCTCTTCTAGCAATGTTACAATTGGTGATTGGCCATTTGTTCCAGAAGATGCCCTAGCTGGCATTGGAGATGAAGCTAGCGGTAGCATCATCACAATCGATATGATTGGCTCTTCAGAGTTTCCAGAATATCCAGCAGATGGTGTTTACGTTTTTGTAGCTGATATCGTTATCGATGAAACATTTGTTCCACAAGAAACATTTACAGGAGTCATTGATGGTCAAGGCCATACTGTATCTTATGATCTTAGTGTAAATGATGTAAATAATATGGGGTTATTTAGTAATAATACAGGAACAATCAAGAATCTGGTAGTTGATGGAGGAACCCTTGAGACAGATCTAACCAATGATAGTCAGATTGTTGGTCTCATAGTTGGGACAAACAACGGTATTATTGATAATGTTATTGTTAATAATGGAGTAATTATTATCGATGTTAATATAACTGATTTAACAAGTAACAGATATATAAAAGCTGGTGGTATAGCAGGTATCAACGGTGTGAACGGTGTCATAACCAACTCACATGTAGATGCGACCATTACAGCAACAATTATAGCAAGCGGACCTGGTAATGGATTTGCGGCTATTGATTCGGGCGGGTTAGTTGGACTAAATGAAGGTCGAATCGAAAATAGTACAACGTCAGGAAATTTCACTGCAACAAATACATATAATGGATTAACTAATAACTATTTTGCTCTTGGAGGTCTTGTCGGTGATAATGCTGCAAGTGCACAACTTATAAATGTCAGTTCTTCAATGAATATTAATGCAATTGTCAATGGAAGTGGTGTTAGTGCCGCAGCTGGTCCAAATGTTGGCGGTCTTATCGGGGTGCTTCGTCCTGATGCTTTTACTATTGATAATCTTTTTGCATCAGGTAATGTTGTTGTCACCTCAACTCGCGAAGGTGGCGGCAATTCTGCAGCTGCTGGTGGCCTGATTGGACACGTGAGTTCAGGCAATTTAATCACAAATAGTTATGCTACTGGGGACGTAAGTGTCAATACAAACAATAGTATCTCTGGGACATTGTCTAGTTATTCTGGTGGACTTATAGGAAATCTAGAAGCATCAGTTTTATCTAGTTCATATTCAACAGGAAATATATCTGCAGTTGCAGATCATAGTGCTACAGGTTCAGCGACTGCTTATGCAGGAGGACTTGTTGCTCATACCAATGGTACTGGAACAACAGTTTCTTCTAGTTACTCAACGGGAGCAGTAACAACAAATGCAACATCAAGAAGTGCTGAACTTGCACTATCTGGATCTGGCGGTCTAATTGGCCTACACCAAGGCAGTGTAAATACATCATATGCAAGTGGACAAGTAGAATCAAATGCAATCAATACATCAACAGGGGCAGCAACAGCATATAGTGGTGGATTGGTAGCTAACGCTACATCTACTGGTGATCGTATTATAACAAGCTATGTCGAACAATCTCCAACAATTACTGCTGAAACCACAACAACCTCTGGAGCATCCACATCATATAGTGGAGGATTAGTAGGTTTTAGTGCATCTAGTATTAGAGAATCAAATACAAACGCAAATGCAGCTGGAACAAGTACTGCAACCTCTGGAGGATCCACATCTTATGTGGGTGGTTTAGTTGGACAAAACTTAGGCACACTTAATATAACAACTGCTTTAGGAAACTCAACAGCAACTACAACGACAGTCTCTGGAGCATCTCAAGCCTTTAGTGGTGGTCTTGCTGGGGAAAACAATGCATCTATTTCTAACTCTTCAGCTGATGGTATTGTTTTAGCTGATGCTAAAACAACAACAACATCTACAGCTACCACAGCTACAGCTATTTCATATGCTGGAGGCCTTGTAGGTAATTTAGGTGCAAGTTCAAACATCAGCTTGACACATGCATCAGGATCAACAATATCTCAAGCAATAACAGCTGGAAGATCAACAGCAACATCTTATTCTGGTGGTCTAATTGGTAAATCGTTATCATCAATCGCAAACTCTAATAGCGATGCAGTAGTTTCATCAATCGCAAATACGACACTTTCTGGAACATCTAGAACAGCTATCGCAACAGCATATGCTGGAGGATTAGTTAGTTTCACTAATCAATCAATTAATGAAAGTTATGCTACAGGTTCAGTTGCAGTTTCTACGCTTGCAAATAGCCAGGTTTTCGCAAATTCTTTTGCTGGAGGATTAGTCGGTGTTACAAGTGCTCCAGTTAATAATACATATGCTACAGGCTCAATCAATGGGACAGCAACAGTTATTCAAAGTAATAACCGTGCAAAAGCATATAACTATGTAGGTGGTTTAATTGGTCAATCCAATGGATCAACAGTTTCTAATAGTTATGCAAAAGGAAATGTAACTGGAAATTCTTCAGCAACAACATCTGCAAGAAGACTTGTATATGCTGGAGGAGTTGTTGGAAACAGTGTCAGTACTGGGTACACTTTAACTTTTGGATATGGCAATGTCACTTCATCTGGAAACGGAGTACTTTCAACAGTCAGTTATGCTGGTGGGTTTGTTGGTTTGAGAAGTGGTACTACTATAAATGCAAATAATAGACGTTTTAGTGGACAAGTGATCACTCGTAATTCAGCAAGTTTAAATAGCGAGGCTACATCAAGTACAACTGCATTATTACAGACAATGGTAAATGGCTGGAGCGCTATTTATTGGAATAAGGGTAATATTACAGGCAATGTATTTCCAACTTTAATTAATGGTGGTCCACAAAGTTAAAACAATAGATAATCAAGGTTAAGTCGATATTAATTGGCTTACCCTTTTTTTCTAAAAGCTATAAGAATAAACAATTCGAAATATAATATAATGACTCATAATATGATAAAATTAAAGATAGACCATTTAAGTGAGGAGATATTTTATGTATGTAGCAAACCCTAAAAGATATGAAAAAATGAAGTATAATCGTGTTGGGAAAAGCGGATTATTACTGCCCCAATTATCACTTGGCTTTTGGCAAAATTTTGGTGAAGAAAAACCTTTTGAAGAAGTAAAAGAAATTGTTCTTTCAGCTTTTGATCACGGAATCACTCATTTTGATTTAGCTAATAATTATGGTAGACCAGCTGGTAGTGCTGAAAGTAATCTAGGAAAAATCATGGCAAACGAGTTAAAGCCATACCGAGATGAACTCATTATTTCTACTAAAGCAGGGTATTACATGTGGCCAGGTCCATATGGAGATATGGGAAGCAGAAAATATTTATTTGCCTCTCTAGACCAATCTTTAAAAAGATTAAACTTAGAATGTGTTGATATTTTTTATCATCATAGACCAGACTATAATACACCACTAGAAGAAACGATGAAAGCTTTAGCAGATATTGTTCATATGGGAAAAGCGCTCTATGTAGGCATTAGCAACTATCCAGCAAAAAGAGCAGTAGAGGCTAAAAAGTTATTGAAAGAGTATGGTGTTGACCTACTGATTCATCAACCAAGTTTTTCGATGTTAAATCGCTGGATTCAAGACGAAGGATTAGTGGATGCGATGGTTGAAGAAGAAGTTGGGATCATACCATTTAGTATTTTGTCACAAGGTTTGCTAACTACAAAATATCTAAATGATATTCCCGAAGATTCAAGAGCTGGAAATAAAGATGTTCCATTTTTAAATGAAAGCAAGATTACAAAAGAGATATTAGATAAGGTTATTAAACTAAATGAGATTGCTATAAAAAGGGGACAAACACTTGCTGAGATGGCAGTGAGTTGGACGTGCCAAACAAGAGGTATTTCTAGTGTGTTATTAGGAGTAAGTAAAATCTCACAACTCTTGAGTAATTTAAAAGCTTTGGATCATTTAGAGTTTAGTGAAACCGAGCTTGAAGGAATAGAAAAAATTGTTAGGTAACAAATATCTAAAAATTGTATAAAACAATCAATGTCAAGACTCAACTCGAAAGGGTAGAGTCTTGTTAATTATAGATTTAAAC
>CAYJDZ010000028.1:0-13767 GCA_964368955.1 uncultured Mariniplasma sp. | reverse complement strand
TTAAAATGGCAAAACAAAAATTTGAAAGAACAAAACCACATGTTAACATTGGTACTGTTGGTCACGTTGACCATGGTAAGACTACTTTAACAGCAGCTATTTCTAAAATATTAGCTGTTGCAGGCGGAGCTGACGTTAAAGATTATGCATCTATTGATAGCGCACCAGAGGAAAAAGCACGCGGTATTACAATTAATACAGCACATATTGAATATGAAACAGAAAAACGTCACTACGCGCACGTTGACTGCCCAGGACATGCTGACTATGTAAAAAATATGATTACAGGTGCTGCACAAATGGATGGTGGTATCTTAGTTGTATCTGGCGCAGATGGCCCTATGCCTCAAACTCGTGAACACATCTTATTATCACGCCAAGTTGGTGTGCCTAAGTTAGTTGTTTTCATGAATAAAGTAGATATGGTTGATGATGATGAACTATTAGACTTAGTCGAAATGGAAATTCGTGAACTATTATCAGAATACGATTTCCCAGGTGATGAAATTCCTGTAATCCGTGGATCAGCTCTTGGCGCATTAAATGGTGACGAAAAATATGTTGCTGGAATTAAGGAATTAATGGATGCAGTGGATTCATATATTGATGATCCAATTCGTGATAACGAAAAACCATTCTTGATGCCAGTTGAAGACGTATTTACAATTACTGGACGTGGAACAGTTGCTACTGGCCGTGTTGAACGTGGTAAGGTAAAAGTTGGTGACACAGTTGAAATCGTTGGTATCACTGATACTAAATCAACAGTTGTAACTGGTGTTGAAATGTTTAGAAAATTATTAGACTATGCAGAAGCTGGCGATAACATTGGTGCACTTCTTAGAGGTGTTAACCGTGAACAAGTTGAACGTGGACAAGTATTAGCTAAACCTAAATCAGTTAACCCACATACAACTTTCGAAGCTCAAGTATACGTTTTATCAAAAGAAGAAGGTGGACGTCATACAGCATTTTTCTCAAATTACCGTCCTCAATTCTATTTCCGTACAACTGACGTAACAGGTGTTATTACACTTAACGAAGGTACAGAAATGGTTATGCCTGGCGATAACACAGTGATGAGTGTTGAACTAATTCACCCAATCGCAATCGAAGAAGGAACTAAGTTCTCAATTCGTGAAGGTGGCCGTACAGTTGGTGCTGGTTCAGTCGTTAAAATTACTAAATAAGTTTTTATTAAATATATTAAAAGAGGCTTTGCCTCTTTTTTTGTAGGCAAAATTAGGGTAGAATAGTTTTGTGAGGTCAAAATGAATCCTAAAAAATTATATATATTCCAAGTTGGAATCTTAAATTTAGCAATGACAATGATGATGACTGCAGCAATCGTTTATCGCATTGATCTAGCAAAATTAGAACCCTATCAATTAATTTTACTCGGAACTGCATTAGAGATTGCAGTCATTTTTTTTGAGATACCTACAGGACTTGTTGCTGATAAGTATTCTCGAAAATTAAGTGTAATCATAGGCTATTTTATAATTGGATTAGGTTTTTTAATTGAAGTATCAAGTTTGAAGTTTATGTGGATATTTATAGCTCAAATTGTGTGGGGATTTGGATATACATTTATAAGTGGTGCGCTAGATGCCTGGGTTTCAGATGAGACTCATAATATAGAGATTGAACATACTTATATAAAAGCGAATACTGTAAGTAAAATAATGACCATCATTGGAATATTTGGAGCTTTTTTATTAGGTGTTATCGATATTAGATTACCTATGATGATCAGCGCTATTTTGTACTTTATATTGAGTTTAACTTTGATATTTGTGATGAGAGAACATGTAAAAAGAGAAAAACAGATACATTCTTTATTTCATCAATTTAAACTAGGGATTAAACATATCTATAAAAACCCAATGCTTAAAATATTTGTTTTAACGGCTTTTCTACTTGGGTTATACAGTGAAGGTATCGATCGTTTAGAAGAATTTATTATTTTAGATAAAATTTCATTTACCGTTTTAAATCAATTAGATTCAATCTATATAGTCTCTATGATGCATTTAATTGTAGCAGTCTTAGGATTTGTTATGTTATTAGTTATAAAAAAATATGTTGATGAGGGTATAAAGACCTATCAATGGTTTTTAAGTTTATCACTTTTAATGAGTTTAGGATTATTGGTGTTTGCGTATATGGTTAATCCATATATCGCAATTGGAGGTTTTTTCTTCTTTAGAATGACAAGACAAGGATTAGATCCCTTGTATACAAGCATACAAGCCAGACAAATCCCATCACCTATAAAAGCAACAGTCATGTCCACTTTTGGTCAAATTGATGGCATTGGTCAAATTTTGAGTGGGATCATCATGACAACATTAGCTTTTGTTTTAGGAACAAAAGCCATATTAACCTTAACAGCACTAATCCTTTTACTAGTCGCTTATACAATGATATTAATGATTCGTAAGATTAAAGCGTGAACGTATTATTTTCAAATTATATGAAAGTATGAAAGAAGAGGACTTTTCCCTCTTTTTTCTTCTTTTTGTGATAAAATATAGATTAATAAAAGGAATGATAAAAATGATTGTAGACACACACCTACACCTAAATGTAGAAGCATATGATAACGACTTAGACGAAGTCATAAAAACTGCATATTCAAGAGGAATAACTAAACTAATTGTTATTGGAATGGATGAAAAAACAAGTTTAAGAGCTATAGAAATAGCTGAAAAATATGAACACGTTTTCGCTTCAGTTGGCCTACATCCTGGATATGTTGATGATCATTGTACAAATTTTATTGAGCCCTTACTCAGCCATCCTAAAGTGGTTGCTATTGGAGAAACAGGACTTGATCTTTATTGGAGAAATGATAATTTTGAAAAACAGAAACAAATGTTTATCAATCAAATAGAGTTATCCATAAAACATAAAATGCCATTGATTATCCATACAAGAAATTCATTTAATGAAGCTTTTGAGATTGTCGAAAAGTTTAGAAATAAGGCTTATGGTGTATTCCACTGTTTCTCATCAGATTTAATTGATGCAAAAAAAGTGATAGAACTTGGTTATTACATCGGTATTGATGGGCCAATTACATTTAAAAATCCAAAAGATATTTTAGAGATTGTCCAAAAGATTGATTTAAAGCATGTTTTAGTGGAAACAGATAGTCCCTATCTTGCCCCAATGCCTTATAGGGGTAAAAGAAACGAACCTAGTTATTTACTAGAAATTGTTAGAAAAATTGCAGATATAAAAAATATGACGGTTGAAGAAATCTCTTCAATCACAACACAAAATGCACATAATTTATTTCATTTAGGAGGAAACAATAATGAAAAGTAAAAAAATACTATTAACTGTACTTATGATTTTACTTACACTAACACTTTTTGGATGTACGCTTTCAACTAGAGCAAATGTAACTTATGAATCACCATCTACAGATGAACAATTAAGAATGGATATGATTGCAAGGGTAGAACCCTCAGTTGTTGCTGTCAAAACAGATACTGGTCATGGATCAGGTATTATTTATAAATCTGAACCAGTAACATCAGAAGATCCAGAAGTAGTGATCGAAGCTGGATTAACTAGATATTATATTCTAACCAATTACCACGTCGTTGAAGATGGCGGAGAAATGAAAATCTATTTTGGAAAAGGTTATGACGAAATCCCAGTAGTTGATTATCAAGGATATCAATTATTTGACATTGCAGTTGTTAGAATTGAAACCACTAGAGTCTTAAGAGTTCACGAAGTTGGTCCAATCAATGATAATTCAATTTTAGAAATCATTAAAGGACAAGAGGTCATCGCAATTGGCACACCTCAAGATATCGATAAATTTAATTACGTGACAACAGGTGTGATTAGCTTAAATACGTTTGAATATTCAAATATTCCTAATCTAGGAATTATGCATGATGCAGAATTAAACCCTGGGAATAGTGGTGGACCACTATTTAATTTAAATGGGGATTTAGTTGGTATAAATGTTGCTAAGGTTGCGGATATTCCGACTAAAGATGGAACAATAGCTGCAGAAGGTCTTAATTATTCTCTAAATATTAATAAGATTGCACCCGTCATTCGAAACTTTAAAGAAGCTGATTATATAACTATTGTAAGAAAAGCTAAATTAGGTGTAACCATCCAAGAAATAGATATATTCTTACAAGAAAATGATGCATCACTTCTTCCAACAAATCCAGTTGGAGTCGTTGTTGTTGATTTTGATTTAACAAGAAATGCTCATAAATCTTTAAAGAAATATGATTTAATTATTAAGATAAATACATTTACAGTCACTCAAACTAGTGACCTTGCAGCACAGTTAGCTGGTGCAAAATTTGGTGATGTTCATGAATTAACAGTTATAAGAAATGTAGAAGGTGTTTTTGTCGAAGTCACTGTAGAAATAATATTATCATGATGAGTAAAGATGTATTTGAAAAATGTCTAGATAAAGGCATTACAATGGCAATTGCGGAGAGTATGACAGGTGGATTATTAACCTATGAAATAGTTAAATATCCAAATGCATCAAAAGTTTTAATTTGTAGCGTTATTGCTTATCAAAGACAAATGAAAGAGTCGATACTTCATGTAAATCCGCAAATTATTGATAAGTATTCCATTGTTAGTCAAGAAGTTGCAGACCAAATGGCTTTAGGTATTCAAGCGAAAACACAAGCTGATTTATGTATATCTATAACTGGAAACGCTGGACCATTGTTTGAAGAAAATACAGGTAAAAAAGAAGCATATGTAACTATTTTATATAATGCTAGATTTAATCATTTTCATATGGGTTTTACAAATGAAACAAGAGTAGAAGCTATCAAAAAAGCAATTGATTTTATCTATGAAAAAACAAATAATTTGATTTAATTAAATATTGACCTTATCATTGTAATATGTATATTATTGTGATATAATAATTTGGCGTAAGATAATCCTTGTCTTATCAAAGACCATAGACCAGAAGGAGGTGGAACAGATGAAAAAATACGAAGTTATGTATATCATCCGTCCAACTGTTGAAAGTGAGAACATCAAACAAATAGTAAATCGTTTCAATGAAATATTTGCAAACTTTGCTAGTGAAGTTGTCGAACTTAAAGAGTTGGGGCTAAAAGATTTAGCGTATGAGATTGAACATCATAGAAAAGGCTATTACGTTTGGTTGCTTGCAAATGCAACTCCAGAAGCAATTGCTGAATTTAACCGTGTCGTAAGAATTACAGAAGAAGTTATTCGATTTATAGTTGTAAAGGAAGGCGAATAATATGATTAATAAAGTGATTTTAGTTGGAAGAATTACAAAGGATCCAGAACTTAAATCTACCCAATCAAATATTAATTTCGTTAACTTTACGCTTGCCGTAAATCGTCAATTCACTGATCAATCTGGTGAAAGACAAGCTGACTTCATTCAATGTAATGTATGGCGACGACAAGCAGAAAATTTAGCACGCTTTATAAAAAAAGGTGCACTCTTAGGTGTAGAAGGACGCATTCAAACGAGAACGTATGAAGTGGACGGAAACACACGTTATATCACAGAAGTTGTTTGTGATTCTGTACAGTTTTTAGAGAATAAGGGTGATTCATCATCAGCATCTACTATTGACACACCAGAACCAACATATCAACAAGAAGAGCATAACGATAAAGACAGCGATGAGTTCTATGAAACATCAAAGCAACTCGCTGCTGAAGAAGATCTACCATTTTAAGGAGGAAGAACATGCAAAACAATAATAGACGTGGCGGTGGTTTTAAAAGACGTCGTAAAGTTTGTTACTTTACACAAAATAAATCTCAACATATCGATTTTAAAGATGTTGAACTATTAAGACGTTTTATCACTGATCGTGGTAAGATTTTACCAAGACGTGTAACAGGCACGTCAGCTAAATGGCAACGTCCATTAGCAATCGCTATTAAAAGAGCACGTCATATGGCATTACTACCATTTGTCAAAGACTAGTTAATAGAATTTAATCACATGATAAAGTGCTACATAGTGTGGCACTTTTTTTTAAACATTGATTTTCATTTTTAAATTATAAAGTAGAAGTGTTCAGATGTTTAAATTATAATTTTTTAAAGGACTTATTTGATTGAAAAAGGGTCATATTATTGATATAATATGTCTAAAGCAGGTGGTTCATATGAAACGTTGGATTTTGCTAGGAAGTATATTTGTCTTGTTAGGACTGAGTATATATTTATATTTACCCTATAGTTCTTTTGAATCAACTGATCATTTACTAAGATTTTTATTTTTATTTTTTAGTATTTTTGTTGTCTTTATAGGTGTTTATCTCTATTTAAACGCTCAAACAAGACAAAAAATTAAAACTCTTCAAAATCGGTTATCGATGTGGACAAAATTATCTTATCATGTAAACCAAGTTGGAGATGAAGTTTTTAATGAACTACCACTAGGCATTATAGCTTGTGATGAAACATTTGAAATTAAATGGGCTAACCCACATGCAAGAATAATTTTTGATCAAAAAATAGCTGGTAAATATTTAAAAGACGTTAGTGAAAAACTATTTACTCAAGCTACAAATAATAAAGTGAAATTTATGGTCGAAATAAGAGATGATATATATGATGTAACCTATCGTCCAGATTTCAATTTTTTCTATTTGTTTAATGTGACAGAAAGAGAAGAGGTCAGAAAAAAATATAATGCTCAAATTCCAGCCTTAGGTATTATCTATCTAGATAATTTAGATGAAGCACTAGGCTCATTAGATGTCTCTGAACAATCATCATTAAAAGGCGAGTATCTAGCAGCAATCAATGATTGGGCACATATGTATGATGGATACTTAAAACCGTATTCAGATGAACGTATCTTCTTAGTATGTTATCGTAAGAATCTAGATCTAATGATTGAAAATAAATTTGAACTTCTAGAAAAAATTAGAAATATATCAAATCAAAATAAAGTGAGAGTTTCTATATCAATGGGGCTTGCATCATGGGACTTAGATTATGAAGACTTAGGTGTTTATGCGCAAAACGCGGTTGAATTAGCTGAAAAGCGTGGTGGAGATCAAGTTGTTATTAACATTCAAAATCAAAAAATAACCTACTTTGGAGCAAGAAATGATACTTCAAGTAAGAGCTCTAGAGTGAGTGTCAGAATTAATGCTCAAACGATTAAAGACTTTATCGATAAATCTAGTCAAGTTTTCATAATTGGACACAATCAAGCTGATATGGATGCTTTTGGATCTATGATTGCTTGTTATCACATGGCCAAAGCATCAAATAAACCAGTTTATTTAATCGCAGATAGAGAAAAACTAGATAGAACTGTACAAAAAGTATTAGATATAACAAAAGATGACATCAAAGAAATCATTGAGCACATGATTACTACTGAAGAAGCACTAGATTTAATTGATAGTCAATCTACACTGATGGTTTTAGACACACAATCACCTAAGATTGCGATGAGTGAAGAGATTTTAACCAAGACTGAAAAAATTATAGTTATTGACCACCACCGTGTTGGCGACGAAGGATTTAATGCTATGTTTTCTATCATTGAACCATCAGCATCATCAACCATAGAACTTGTTATGGAATTATTAAGTTTCTATAATATGAATGAAGAGATTCATATATCACCTATAGAAGCAACCATGATGTACGCGGGGTTAGTTGTTGATACCAATAACTTTGTCTATAGAACAGGGTCAAGAACATTTGAAGTTGCTGCTCAATTAAAAGATTTAGGAGCAGATACATCAGAAGTTAAAACTTGGTTAAGAAAAGATTTCTTGAGAACGATGGAAATCAATAACATGCTTAATCACATAGAAATCTTTTTAGATCGTTTTGCGTTTGTTGTGACTAGAGAAATATACGATGACCGGATTTTACTTGCTCAAGTTGCAGATGCTGCTTTACAAATAAATGACATTGATGCAGCCTTCACAATTGCAAGAATGAGTGACAATACAGTTGGAATTAGTGCAAGGAGTTTTCAAAAAGTAAATGTTCAAGTGCTTCTTGAAGCGATTGGTGGAGGTGGACACTTTAGTGTTGCCGCAGCCCAAATAAAGAACAGATCGATAAAAGAAGTCGTCGATGATTTAAAAAACATGATAGAATTAGAGTACGGGCAAGGAGGAGAAGTCGTGAAAATTATATTATTAGAAGATGTAAAAGGTAAAGGCAAAAAAGATCAAGTCATTGAAGTTGCTAATGGATATGGCCAATTTTTAGTGAATCAAAAAAAAGCGGCACTTGCTACAGATGAAAATCTCGTAGTCTTAGAAAAACAAAAACAAGAAGCATTGGAAGCAAATCAAAGACACATAAATTTAATGAAATCATTAAAAAGTGAAATTGATGGGAAAAAAGTTATCCTAGGCATTCAAATTGGACAAGACGGCCGATTATTTGGTGCAATTACAACAAAACAAATTGTAGAGGCATTTGAAAAAGAACACCATATTTTAATAGATAGAAAAAAAGTTGAATTGCAGTCTGAAATTAACTCTGTGGGAATCTATACTGCATTTGTAACATTACACAAAGAAATTAAAGCACAATTCGAAGTACATATCATAGAAAAGTAGGATTTAATCATGGCTAAGAGTTTACCATATCATAAAGAAGCTGAGCAATCAGTCTTAGGAACAGTATTTTTAGATCCTAAAATCATTGTATCGCTGATGGATCAATTGAATAATGATGATTTTTTTGAACAAAGTCATATCTTTATTTATCAAGCAATGAAGGACTTATATCAAGAAAACTTAAAAATAGATTTTGCTAGTGTTGCATCTAAGTTAGAGCAAACTCAAAATCTAGCAAAATCTGGTGGCATGAAATATATCCTAGATTTGGCCGATTTTGTTCCTTCTACAGCACATATAGAAACCTATATTGATTTAGTTAAAGATGGATCATTAAAAAGACAAGTTATTCAATTAGCAGGTGAAATTTTAGAAGAAGGATATAAAGGCGATACAGAAGCTAAAGAATACTTAACGCTCGCCGAAGAACGTATATTTGCTCTTGCTCAAAAACGTAAAACCTCTGCTTTTGCAATTATTTCAGATGTTATTAAGGAAGTTAAAGAAAAAACAGAAAGAAATAGAAGTAAAAAAGGTGGGATTACAGGCCTTCATACAGGATTTGAAAACCTTGACCGATTAACTGCAGGTCTTCAACCTGAAGAACTTATCATTTTAGCTGCACGTCCATCTATGGGTAAATCTGCTTTAGCGATGAACCTTGCTTTAAATGTTGCAAAACATAATAAAGAAGGCAAAGGTGGGGTTGCAATTTTCTCTCTTGAAATGAGTAATGAACAACTTGCTGCACGGATGTTATCTACTGAATCTAATGTAGAAAACAATAAAATTAAGACTGGTAATCTAACATCAAAAGAATGGCAACATTTGGAAGGTGGCATTCAATCGCTATCATTATTAAACATTGCATTTGATGATTCGGCTAGTGTGACAGTTGCTGATATTCGTGCAAAATGTAGAAAACTATCCCAAGAAAATAAATTAGACTTTGTTATTATTGACTACCTACAATTGATAAAAGGTGACGAGAAATCAGGAAACCGACAAGAAGAAGTTGCAAGAATTTCCAGAAGTCTAAAACAAATGGCAAGAGAATTAAAAATACCGATTCTTGCGTTATCTCAACTTTCTCGTGAAGTTGAAAAAAGAGAAGATAAAAGACCAGTTCTTGCAGATTTAAGAGAATCTGGATCCATCGAACAAGATGCCGATATCGTTATGTTTTTATATCGTGGTGATTATTATGTTCATGATATTGATAAAAAAACTGGAGATGTTGAATTAAGCATCGCTAAAAATAGACAAGGGATGGCAGGTATTAAACTTAGTTTTAGATTTGATACTGAATATTCTCGATTTACAGCTAAAGAAGAGCGTGATGAAGAGTTATATAGAGATTAATTTAAAAGGCAATTAACCAATAAACGGTTAATTGCCTTTTTGACTAAAAGGGGGTTAATCTTTTGACATCTTATGTTATAATTTAGGTATATAATTGACGAAACGAAGTGAAAAAATGAATCGATATTTTAAAACACTAGATAGAATAAGTTCAGATTCGATTAAATTTAGACTTGCAGAAAACGCATGTCACAGGAGTACACCTTTAGTTTTTTCAATCGCAGATTCAGACTATGAAACTTCACCGCAAATCAAAGAAGCCTTAATCAGTAGAGTCTCTCATGGAGCATTCGGCTACATTTCTTTGCAAGACAGAGATTTCCAAACTGTCATAGATTGGTTTAAGGATACGAGGGACTTAATCGTAAACAAGGAACAACTCCTTTTTACGCCATCGGTTCTAAATTCTTTGAGTGCTATTATTCAACTATACACAGAAAAAAACGACAAAGTGCTCATTCAAACTCCAGCATATACCAATTTCAAAAAAGTGATTGAACAAAATGAGAGAGTCATTTCTATTAATAAATTAATCTATAAAAAAAATAGCTATAAAGTGGATTTTTCCGATTTAGAAGAACAGTTTAAAAAAGGGATAAAATTGATGATCCTATGTTCTCCTCATAACCCTATTGGACGCGTCTGGGATTATGATGAAATAGAAAAAACAATTAGTTTAGCTAAAAAATATAATGTTTTAATCGTATCTGATGAAATCCATGCAGATTTTATGATGGTAGATAAAAAATTTGTATCCGTAGGACAATTTGGAAATTTCTATCAACATATGTTTGTCCTCTCATCAATAGGAAAAACCTTTAATGTTGCAGGACTTCATAGCGCAAATGTCATAACTTTTAATGAAGAGAACCATAAAAAACTAGAAAATTTCTTTGAAGCCCTACATCTATCGACTCCTGATTTATTGGGCTTAACTGTATTAAATGCCGCATATAATTCATCAAAAGAGTGGGTTCATCTGCAAAACCAACATATTTATCAAAACTACCTACTTTTAAAACAATGCATTGATCAATATCCTAACCTAGATATATTGCCTTTAGAGGCGACCTATCTTGCCTGGATTAAATTAGATAGAGATTCGACTGAATTTGTTAAATATCTTCACACAAAATGTCTTTGTGTATCTGATGGTAAGGAATTCTTAGCAGAAGGCAACTTTATCAGAATGAGCCTCGCTTGTTCGACAGAACAACTTGAAAAAGGAATTAAAGTCTTAGATCAAGCTTTGTCTAAATTATCATAGATAATGTAAATATAAAATATAACAAAAAAAGGTCACCCCGTTTGAGGCGACCTATTCTTTATTAAAATTTATTTGACTGTTGCAGATAACATCCAAATGTGTTTGTCAAAACTAGATATCGTGCCAATTAATAAGTCAGCTGTTACTTCGTCTCCTAGTTTTTGAGAAACTAATAATGCTTCTTTCATTTCTGTGTTAATCAGTTTGATGTCATCTAAAATGTGTTTAACCATTGTTAATGCATCTTCTTTACCACTTGCTTCTTTTAATGAAGTGAGTTCTAAATATGATTTAAGATTAGAAACTGGTTTACCACCAATCATTAATAATCTTTCTGCGAATTCATCATACAATTCGTTCATTTCATCATACAATGCTTCAAATTTTTCATGTAATTGATAAAATTGAGGCCCTTCTACATACCAGTGATAGTGATGTAACTTAGTGAAAAAAACGCTTAAGTTTGCTACTTGCTTGTTCAAAGCTTGGAATAGTTTATCCATAAAAATTCAACACCTTTCCTTTTTCTTTATGTCTTAATTATAACACTATTTATAAACAATAACAAGAAATAGGCTTTCTACAAAAATATGGAAAAATTATGTGAAATATGGTAATATTGATAGCAGGTGATAAATTATGTTTGATAGACTTAAACTTATAGAAAAACAATATAAGGAAATACAGGAAAAAGTTTCTAGTGGAAAAATAGAAATTAAAGAAATGACAGAATTACTAAAAGAATCTTCATCGATTCAAGAATCAGTTGAACAGTACCGATTATATAAAGAAAAGGAAACTGAACTTAAAGATTTAGAAGAGATGATTGAGTTAGAAGATGATGAAGATCTTATATTAATGGCTAAAAAAGAAATCGATAATCTCGAGTCTTTTTTAGAGAAGACTGAAGAGAAACTTAAGATTTTACTCCTACCTAAAGACCCTAATGATCACAAAAACGTGATTGTTGATATCAAGGGTGCAGCTGGTGGTGATGAGGGCAATATTTTTGCTGGTGATTTATTTAGAATGTACTCGAAATATGCTGAAATCAAAAACTGGAAAATAGAAATATTAAACGCCATGGAAGGTTCTATGGGTGGATATGCTTCACTAGAATTTATGATTTCAGGAAAACAAGTCTATTCAATGTTAAAATATGAATCAGGAACCCATCGTGTCCAAAGAGTCCCTGAAACGGAATCTCAAGGTAGAATTCACACCTCAACTGCGACCGTCATCGTGATGCCAGAAGCTGAAGAAATAGAAATAAATATCAGTTGGAATGATATTCGTTTTGATACATTTAACTCTAGTGGTCCAGGTGGACAATCGGTAAATACGACGAAATCAGCAGTTAGACTTACTCACATTCCAACTAATATCGCTGTGAGTTGTCAAGAAGGTAAATCTCAACATGAAAACAAAGATAAAGCATTTAGATTGCTTAAAACAAGAATTTATGCTCAAATCTTAGGTGAACAAGCTGCTAAAGAAGATGCTCAAAGACAAGCTTTAGTAGGTAGAGGCGATAGAAGTGAGAAGATAAGAACATATAATTATCCTCAAAATAGAGTCTCAGATCATAGAATTGGGTTAACGATTCAAAGATTAGATGCAATCATGGAAGGACGCTTAGATCTCATCTTAGATCCACTATTAAATGAACTTCAAACCAGACAACTTACAGGAGAACTAGAATAGTGACTTTCGAGCAATTATTAAAAGAGTCTTCCAAAAAAGCGATTGAGTTAAATAAAGAAATAGAAGCAGTTAAACTTTTATTGATGGAATTATCTAATCAAGACCCTCATCAATTTTACTTAAATTTAAAACAAGAAGTTGATATGCCTTTTAAACTATATTTCTTAAAACAATTAGATCTATATTTAAATGAAGATATACCTATACAACACATCATTGGTCATGCTTACTTTTATGGGCATTCTTTTAAAGTAACTAAAGATGTCTTGATTCCAAGAAGTGAAACCGAACAACTCGTAGAAGAAGTTCTATATTTATATGACACTTATTTTGATCATCAAAAAGTGAGAGTTCTAGATCTTGGAACAGGCAGTGGATGCATTGGGATCACTTTAGCACTTGAAGAGTCCATGATGGATGTGTCCATCAGTGATATAAGTCTAGATGCCTTAAGTGTTGCTACTAAA
Source organism: uncultured Mariniplasma sp. (assembly GCA_964368955.1). Classification (GTDB taxonomy): domain Bacteria; phylum Bacillota_I; class Bacilli_A; order Acholeplasmatales; family Acholeplasmataceae; genus Mariniplasma. Next base: position 361 of record CAYJDZ010000028.1, on the reverse strand, counting down.
AATAAAGAAGACCTAAATGCGAATGTAGAGGTCATCCATAGTGATTTATTTAAAAATATAGAAGGAAAATTTGATATCATCGTTTCCAATCCTCCTTATATTCCAGATCTTGAAGCATTAGAAAACATCGTAAAAAAAGAACCTCATGTCGCACTATTTGGTGGACAGCTAGGCGTTGATTTTTATGAAAAAATATTGAAAAATATTACTCCCTTTTTGAAAGAAAAAGGGCTAATTGCATTTGAACATGGGTATATGCAAAAAGAGATGATAAAAACATTTGTCAAAACCTATTTTCCAAATGCGATTATTATTCAAAAACAAGATTTACAGCAAAAAGATAGATTTACCTTTATTGGTT
>CAYJDZ010000027.1:0-13812 GCA_964368955.1 uncultured Mariniplasma sp. | reverse complement strand
TTTTATGGATACAACAGCACCAGTAATTTTATTATCCTCAATTAATGGATTTGAAGAAAATGTAACTTGGATTAGTTCACCATTCTTTTTCCATAGAATATCTTCACCGATAATACCTTTTTCTCCTAATATAGCAGCCATTTCTACTTTACATTGTTCTTTAGGAAAAGGTCTCCCATCTTGATAATGATGATGAACCAAATTGTGCATATGCTTTCCAATTAACTCAGTCTCATCAGTATAACCTAGCATTATTAATAGACTTTGATTGACCATAGTGCAAATTCCATTGAGATCTACACCATATAGACCATCATATGTAGAATTTAAAATCGTTTTGAATTTAGATGCACTTTCTTTTAATTGATTTTCATAATTAATTTTCTCAGTGATGTCTTTCGCGAATGCTGTCGCACCAATTACCTCGTTATGATCATTGAATATTGGATTAAAAAATGATTCAAAATACTTTTTATTTTCATATCCATATTCTTCAATGATTGTGTGGAATGTACCGGATAAAGCTAATTCATAATTTTTTTTAGCTTTTTTTCTATCTGATTCAATTGTTATACAATCTAGGATATTATCTCCAATTTTTATCTCTATCCCATATATATCAGCTATTACAGTAGCATGCAATTCATTAAAATAAAGATAGTTATAATTGGTGTCAATTGAAAGAATAATCATATCTTTAGCACTGTCTAGATATGATTGAAGTAATATTTTCGACTTTTTATATTCCTCATTTACGTTTTCAATTTCCTGAGTTACTTTTTTTATTTTACTAATATCAGTATGACTTCCAACAGCAAAAACAGGCTTCCCTTGAGGATCCCAAGTAATCACTTCTCCTTTATCTAAAATCCAGACCCAATGTCCATCTTTATGTTTTACTCTAACTTCGATTTCATAATTAGAAATTTCATTATTAAATACACGATCCAGTAGTTCTGATGATTTTTTATAATCATCAGGATGACAAATTCTTTTCCAGACGCTTATATCGGTTGGCATTAACTCTTCTAAGGAATACCCAATCATTTCAGCCCATTTTTCATTGAAATTAACTTTTCCTGTATTAATTTCCCATTCCCATGTTCCAATCTCAGTTGCATTAACGATATTATTTAATCTCTTAGTTTCATTGATTAGCAATTCGTTTTCTTTTTTCAATTGTTTATATTGATCTACTAATTGATCTACATTTTGATGAGTATCTTTTTCTTTGTTTTTTATCTTATTATCCTTCATGACTCCCACCTCATTTTCCAATCATAAGAATTAAAGATATTTTAAGTTTCTCATATTGTGGTTCCATATTTATATTTTATCATCTTTAACGATAAATTAGCACTCTTAATTCATGATAAAAGAATTAGTTCAAAATAAAAAAAATGCTTATAGATTTGCTTGACTTAATTTCAGTCACTTATCTACAAGCAATTTTTACTATATATACAAATATTTATTCGCCAAAGCCGCCTTCGATTAAACTAACTAACTCTTCAACTGCTTTTTCTTCATCAGTACCGTTTGCTTCTATCTCAATAATCATATCCTTTTTAATACCTAAAGATAGAACAAAGACGATTGATTTTGCATTTGCTATTTTTTCCGGTTTATCAAGTCTGTGCAATTTAATCGTTGATTCGAACTTCTTTGCTAAGTTTACAAAATCTGATCCTGGTCTTGCATGTAATCCAGATGGATTCGTGATTTGAATTTGTTTTTTATACATGAGTTACTCCCTTTTTTTTATGTTCATCTAGAACATATTTTTTTACCTCTGCTTCAGTATTCATATTTAAAGCCTTATCTGCCATTTCTATAAGTTCTATATGCGTATATTGTCCAATCATTTGTTTAATTGGAGCAATCGAAGACTGATTCATACTAAGTTTTTTTATACCCATTCCTATCAATAGTGGTGCGCCAATTAAATCTCCACCAAGTTCACCACAAATAGATAGTGGTTTTTGTTTTTTAATAAAATGATCTGCAGCTAGTTTAACGATTCTTAGTAAACTTGGTGCATAATTTTGATAATATGATGTAATATCTGAATTCATTCGATCAACTGCAGTTAAATATTGAGTTAAATCATTTGTCCCAATGCTTGCGAAATCAACAAGATCACAAACTTTATCAGCAATCATAATGATTGCTGGTATTTCGATCATTACACCAAATTTAACTTCTTCGCTATAAGCAATCTTATTTTTGCTAAGTTCTTCTTTAACTTCATCAAAGATTTCTCTTAGTCTATAGATATCATCCAAGCTACCAACCATTGGAAACATAACCCAAAGATTACCATAAACTGAAGCTCTTAAAGCTGCTCTAAGTTGCGTTTTAAACATATCCATATGATCAAAACATAATCTAATCGCACGTTTACCCAAAAAAGGATTATCTTCTTTTGGTAGTTCCATATATTTTAAAGTTTTATCGCCACCAATATCTAGTGTTCTTAAAATAACTGGTTTACCCTTTAAACGTATCAGAGCTTTTTTATAAATTGTAAACTGTTTTTCTTCACTTGGCATCGTATCTGATTCCATGTACAAAAATTCTGTTCTAAAAAGTCCAACACTATCTACATAGGGTTCAAAAGCTAATTCTTCTTCACTCGCAGATCCAATATTTAAACCAATTTCAACTTTCAATCCATCTTTTGTAAGTGATGGTTTATCAAGATATGCTTTAATTTTTTCTTTAGCAGCGAGCGTTTCTTTTTGTTTTACAAGATATTCATCTAACAATTCTTTAGTCGGATTAATAATGATTTCGTTTGTTGTTGCATCCAAGATAATCATATCATCTTGTCTAATGATATTAACTGCTTGGCTAACTCCTAGGATTGCTGGAATTTCATAGCTTTTGGCGATAATGGCTGTGTGTGACGTTTTACCGCCGACCTCAGTTATAATGCCTTGAACATGAATTCTGTCAATAGTTGCTGTATCAGATGGATAAAGGTCATTTGCGATAACGATTTTATTTTCATCTAATAAAGCTAGATTTGATTCTACAACGCCATCAAAAATTCTAAGTAAGCGGAGTTTTACATCTTTTAGATCTGCAACTCTTTCTCTAATGAGTTCATCTTCTACTTCTGATAACATATCGATAAACATCTCATAGACTGTATGAATTGCATATCCACAACTATAATGCATATCTTTAATGCTAGATTCTATTTCTTCATCAATTGCGACATCATCAACAATATCTAAATGAGCTCTAAATATTTTTGCTTTCTCATCTTTATTATTTTCTAAGAAATCATAAATCTTTTTAATTTCAAGCATGGCTTGATCTTTTGTTTCTAAATATTTCTCAAATGTCTTTTTTGCAAGAGCCTCATCAATATAAGATTCTTTAATCATTGGTTCGTAATGCTTATAGATATATGCTTTACCAATTCCAATACCTTGTGATACGTTTTGCCCTTGTTTAATTGTTTTCATATTCTAACACTCCTTCAATTTGTTTTGCTAAAAATTGACGTGCCTTCATAATATTTTCTTTCCAATCGTCATTATCTAAATACCAAAACTCACCAACAAAAAGTCTAACACCTTGACGAATTAATTCAATTAAACAAGCTTCATAATTAGTGTGGCCTTGCCCAAACATTAAGTTTCTAAAAAGTCCTGGTTTTGTTTCTTTTAAATGAGCTGCAACGATATGGCCAAACCCTTCATGTAGATCTTCTGCAACTTCTTGATGATTTGCATTAAATGCATTTGTGATATTACCTATATCTGGATACACTTTTAAATAAGGACTGTTAATTAAATTAACATAGTGTATTGCCTTTTTAGTTGTGTTCATAAAGTCAGTTTCCATTGTTTCAAAGGCTAAAACAACGCCATAAGTTGCGGCAAAGACAACTGATTTTTCTAGATTTAATAAAAACTGTAGTTTAGTTTCTTTACTAGAAGTATGGTAGTAAGTATCATAGCCTGCAATTTGGATATATCTAACACCTAAATGATGAGCTAAGATAATTGCTTTTTCCATAATTTCTAAAGATTTAAGAGATTCACTTAAATCTAGAGATCCAAGTGGATATTTTCTATGTCCACTTAGACAAATCGATTGAATAGAAACACCAACTTCATCCATCTCATCTTTCATAGATTTAATCGTATCTAAATCAAAGTCTAATCGTTTTAATTTTTCATCACTTTCATCAATTGAAAGTTCAATAAAATCAAAGCCTGCTTCTTTTGCAATCTCTAATTTCTCCTTAAATGTGAGATAATTAGGCATTGCTTTTTCATATAATCCTAACCTGTATGCTTTCATTTCTTATGGCCTTGCCCATAATAGGCATTCTTGCCATGCTTACGCAGGTAATGTTTATCTTTCAAATGGGTTGGCATATCACCTAGATTAGGGTTGATACTTTCTGTGATAAAATTCATTTTTGCAACTTCTTCTAAAACCGCAGCATGAAAAACAGCATCCATCGCAGTTTTACCAAAAGTAAAAACACCATGACCTTCAAGTAAAATTCCTGGATTTTCTAATATTTTACTACCCTTAAAATGATCAACAATAACAAGTCCTGTATGTTTTTCATAATCATCATCTATTTCTTCTTTTGTCAAAACTCTAAGGCAATCGACATTACCATAAAAATAATCAGCATGTGTTGTCCCTAAAGCTCTGATTGGCCGTCCTGCTTGGGCGTATGCGGTTGCGTGAGTTGAATGGACATGACATATACCATTTACTTCAGGAAATGCCTTATAGACCTCTAAATGTGTTTTCGTGTCACTAGAAGGATTTAAATCGCCTTCAATAATGTGACCTTCTAAATCTAGGACAACCATATCTTCTTCTTTCATATGTTCATATGAAACACCTGAAGGCTTGATCACGATATATCCTGAATCTAAGTCGCGCTCTGATACATTGCCCCAAGTAAATTTGACTAAATCATGTTTAGGTAAGTAAAGATTAGCATCTAATACTTTTTTCTTCGTATTTTTAATCATAATTTCACATCCCTAGTCTCTAGAAATCAAATAAACAGCTGCTTCATGAATTGTGTTGTTAGAAGCTAAAATAATGTCTTGGTCTTTTTGATTAATCACAACAATATTTGCCGGTCCGCATCCTTCGTCAATTAATGTTAAATCATAATTGTTTTTTTCTTTATTCAATGTTAAAATAAATAATTCCATTTTTAATCTTCTAATTCCGCACACAAAAGCAGGTTGACCTAGGATGGTTGTTCCAGCAATAGCATGTGCAAATTCTAGTTCACGATCTAAATGAAACGTTTCTTTATATTGTCCATCAATCTCATGGTAGATATAAATATCTTTTCCATGAAAAGGTTCTATTGATAATATTTCTAATTTCCCATCATGATCAATATCAACCAACGCAACATCGCTAACTGCTCTGTCTTTAATGATATGATTAATTTGCCATTCACCTTTTTCAGTTAATGGCGCTACGCATGCAAATACGCCTTCATCAGATGTTACATAACCACACTTTTGATCATGGTAAGTTGCTTGATAGTATCCATGATTATGAGTTAGATTTTCATAAACGACTTTTAAATCCATTCCTTTAGATAGATCTTTAGGTAAAACACCTACATAAATTTTTCCTGGATTTGACCAATCTTCACGATCGGTTTTTGAAGTACAAAGCGTTGCCCCAATAAAATGGGTAACACCATTGACTTCAATTAAGTCAAAACGGTGTAAATAGGATAATTGAATGAAATCAGTCACAATAAATTCTCCGTTGACCATCTTCACATGAACTACTTTAGACGTTTTTCCATTAAAACCTGGAAAGAATTCTTGAACAGCTAAAAATTCTCCATTTGAATTTGGAATTTCAACGATAGACATCGTGCCACCGGCTTTTTCCCAAACTACTTTCTTATCACTAAAATCCTTACCACTATAAGCATAGCAACTGCCATCAATCGCTTCACTAGCAACAATTAAATGCAAGTTGCCATCTATAGTCACTGATCCAGTTGAATATGCACGATACATACCATCTAAAACTAATTTTTTTATTTTCATCATATTTTCCCCAATTCAATTAATTTGTTTAACATATAGGCTATGCCATCTTCATCATTTGTTAAAGTAATAAAATCTGCGGCTTCAAGTGCTTTGATGGATGCATTTTGAGGTGCAACTCCATAACCAGCTACTTCCATCATGCCAATATCATTATCATAATCACCAAAAACCATAACTTCAGAAAGATCAATGTCATAAATCTTGCAAACTTTAACTAAAGCTTCTTCTTTACTCACATTAATTTGTGAAATATCTAGTAGATTTTTTCCTGATTTTGTATATTTAAGTATTGTATTTGATTCAATAAAATCTGCAATTTTTTGCATATTCAATTGATTTTTTTCATTGATAAGTATTTTCTCTATTTCAGTATAATCATTAAATGATTCCTCATAAAATGCTAAATCCATAGGTTTATGCCCATGTGTTTTAGATAGATTGTTGTAGACATTAAATTTTTCAATACGTTGACTATCATTTGGAAAGTAACTCATATTTCTTTTTAAAATCAAACATTCAATTTGGTTTTCTTTACAAAAATGAACGACTTTTCTAGCATCCAACTCATCAACATAGATGTGTTCCACCCTAGTTCCATTTTTAAAATCATCAATTGAAGCTCCATTAGCTGATATCACATAATCTACCACGCCAATCCGCTTAATATAAGATTCAAGCATCGGATATATCCTACCTGATGCAATGACTATTTTCAAACCTCTTTGATGTATATTTAAAATAGCTTCTAAAGTCTTATCCGATAAATCTGAATGACTATTTAGAAGTGTTCCATCAAGATCAAATGCAACCAACTTCAATTCTTTTATTTGATTATAATTATTTTTCGTTTCCATAAGTGCCTCTTTTTTACATGGTTAAAAAAGCAAATCTCTCAATAAAAAGTTTAACCATGGGCAACTGAATGCCCATGGTTATTTTAACTTACTTACTTTTTATATTTTTCAACAATGCCTGCTTCAATAATCTTCTCTGTTGCTTCTTTTTCACTCATTACATTTCTAAGTCCAATAACTAAAGTGCCTTTACTTACGGCATCATCGAACATGTTAATGAAATTTAGTGGACAGAAGACTACATCAAATTTTGTTGCAGAACTTTTGCCTTCAGAGAGCGAACAGTGATGAATTTGTTGGATAGGAACACCTAATTTTTTAAGCACCTTATCTACATTCATTTTCATCAATAAGCTTGATCCAGCGCCATTTGCGCATGAAACTAATACTCTTATCATATATTCAACCCCTTTCGTTTTATAAAACCTTATTATGCAGTAATACCTTTGTTTAATTTATATTGTTCGTAATCTTCTGTTACTAAGAAATAATTCTTCTTGTCGTAACGGTATTGTAATTGTGGAATTAAAACTAATAGAATAACGATTATTGCAACACCACCATAGCTTAAGAACTTCATTAAGATTGTAAAGAATGGCCATACTGTTGCCCAGTCAAACATACCTAGGTATCCACCAAATTCTGCCATACCAACCCAGCTAGCGATAAATGCTGAACCGAATACTTGAATTAAACCTGCGATGAATGGGAATAACATTGCTGCTCTTACCCCACCTTTATTATTCGCAAATACTGCGATTGTTGCGTTATCAAAGAATACAGGAACGAATCCAGCGATTACTAATACTGGGCTCTTTAAAATGATTAAAGCTCCAATTGCTAAGAATTGTCCTAGTGCTCCAAATAAGAAACCAATTGTTACAGCGTTTGGTGAACCAAATCCATAAGCTACAGCACAGTCAACACCAGGTACAGCACCAGGTAATAACTTAGTAGAAATACCTTGGAATGAAACTGTTAACTCAGTAACGAATGTACGAACACCTAATTGAAGAATTGATAGATAAACACCAAATCTTAATGCTGTTGATAAGATGTAAAAGAAGAATGAGCCAGTTGCTGGTATTTGTCCAGCAGATACTAAGTAAGGTTTACCTAAGATTAATAGTATTATACCAAAGAAGAAGGTCATTAAGATAGAGGTAGCAACTAAATTTTCATTAAAAATTTGTAGGAACCCTGGAAGTTTCATATCTTCTAGTTTTTTAGATTTATTATCCCCTTTATTCATTTTTTCTGCCAAGTAAGAGAATAAAGCAAGACCAAACATTTGTTGATGGGCAATAGAGAATCCAGCACCATCAGTTAAATCTTGAGTGATTCTAACAGTTAAGTTAGTACCAACTGCCCAATAAAGGCCTAAAACTAATCCCATAATTAATAAAACCATAGGGTCTTGTAATGTAGGGAAAGCGAATAAAATTAACCAAAACGCAGTTGCAGCTTGTTGCAATTGAACGTGACCAGTTGTAAAGATTGCACGCATTTTAGTATATTTCTTAAATGCAACTAGTAAAATATTAAAGATAAATGCAATTAATAATAGAAGCATAACTGATGAGAATGTACGACCGAAAGTGTCCATTAAACCAGCTTGTACAGCATTTTGACCGAAATAAGGGTCAATAACCATTGCGTCTAAATTAAAACGATCTTTTAATCCTACTAAAATCGGTCTAAAGTTAGAGACCAATCCGCCAGAACCAACTTGCAAGATCATGAATCCAGCAGTTGCTTTAATAAAGCCTGCAAGGACATCATACCATGCTCTTCTTAATAAGATGTACCCGACAACAACCATCAACCCGATAAAATACGCTGGTTGTGTTAAAATGTTGTTAGCGAAAAACTCCCAAATTGTTTCTAAAAAATTTAACATGTTTTCTTTCTCCTTTTATTTGTATTTTTCGGCAAGATACTTTAAATCTTCAACCGTTTTTACTGTGAGTAATGCTTCTAATAAATCTTCGTTGGTTAGCATATCAAATAAGCCTTCCATATTTTCAACATGTTGATCTTTATTTACAGATGCTAAAGTAAAGAATACACTTGCATCTTTTTCTGGATTACCTGGTTCAAAAGAAATAGGTTGTTCCAATTTCATAAAACTGATTGCTGTATCATGGACACCTTCTGCATTTTCAGTCGAATGAGGCATCGCATAATTTGGAAATAAGACAATATAGGGTCCAAATTTTTTGACACATTCAATGATGAGTTCTGCATATGAAGGTTCTACTGTACCGTCATTTTCTAAAGGTTTACAACTCATTCTAATTGCTTCTTCCCATGAGTCAACTTTATCTAGAAATAAATAATGATTTTTTCCAATAATTTTATCTAGTAACATAAACCCTCCTATAATAACGATTTAAATGGAATATTTTGCTCATTTTCAAACGCATCTTCGAATCCACGTCTATGATGGAATTCACGTTTACCTAAGTCATCAGGGAAAACATATTTTCCGCCAACTTCCCAAATAAATGGTTCAAATTTATATTGTAGACGATATTTTCTCATATCGTATAAAGCAAGAATTTCATGTGTATCAGCCATAAAGTTGGTCCAAATGTCATAATGAAGTGGAATCACTACTTTTGTTTGTAGTGCTTCTGCCATTCTAAGTAGATCAACAGATGTTTGTTTATCAGCAATACCTACTGGATTTTCACCATAAGCACCAAATGCTACGTCAATCTTATGTTTCTTACCATGATCTCCAAAACTAATTGAATAGTGAGAGTCAGCAGCATCATAGATATTTCCACCACTTGTCTTAAATAGATAGTTTACTGCTTTTTCATCCATGTTAGGAATGATTCCTGCAAGAGGTGCATAAGTAGATTGAGTGACAAGGACAGTTCTATCAAAAGAGTCTAATGCTAAGATTTCAACATCTTTTACCATCACTGAGTCGCCAGGTTTAACAATAATACAACGTTCAGCTGGAACTCCCCAACTAATCCATGTTTCAACAGATTCTTTTGGTCCTATAAAAGGAATGGGTTCTTTAACATTTTTTAATACTGCTGCTGCAAAGTTAATATCCATGTGATCTGAGTGAATATGAGTTGCGACTACAGCATCTAACTGTTTAACTTCAAATGGATCTAGAACAAATGGTTGAGCACGTCTATTGGGTTGAACAAGTAGACCTCCACTCATATTTGCCATTTGATGACCTTTAGCCATATATTTATTTCTTGTTGTTCTTTTACCGTTACCAAACCATAGGTCAACAGCAATATTTGTGTTCTTTTCGGTTTTGATCCAAAACCCCATACATCCAATCCACCAAAGTGCCACTGTATTTGGTTTTACGACTTCGTCTTCAATTTCTTCATTAAGCCAAGTTCCCCACTCAGGAAATGTAGCTCTTAACCAACCGTCTTTTGTAATTCCATCAATTTTCGACATCAATTCCAACTCCTTTTCTTTATTTATATGAATGATTTCTTCCCAATTATAACTGCTTACATCCATAAACACAATAAAGTGAGCGTATAATTGTTCATATGAGTGTTTTTTTTATCTAAAACATATTTTTATGAACTTAAACTACTGTAAACGTTTACTTCTTGTTTTTATTTTGTTATACTTAAATAAAATCAATCTAAAAATTGTGAGGTTACCCATGTTTAGTTTAAGAAAATTAGTTTTAAGTGAAAAAATGCGTCTTGTCATGATGTTTGTTTTATTTGTTGTTTTTGCTATCTTTAGTACGCAATTTGTTTTAAAACAAGAATCAACTACCAATATTATTTTGTCGTTGATATTTTTATTGTTTATGTCTTTTTTCTTTATCCTTTCAGAGGTTTTGAGATTCTTATATAGAACAGCTACTAAAGCACTAGTTGTAACTTGTGATCCAAAGATAGCTGAAAAATATATTAACAAAATTCAAAAACTTGATGTCATTAAAGGATACAAAAATTCAAACTTAGTATTTTATACACTGATGTATATGGATTTAGGAGAATTTGATAAGTTAGATAAACATTTAGAAAATCCAGTTTTTCAAACGAGTTCTTCTTTAAAGCTTGTCTATAACTTCAATAAGTTTTATATTGCCCTTCATCATCAACAATTTGAAAAGGCAACTACTTATTATAGATTGATTCTTGAAGCATATCAAAAAAAGACTAAGAAAAGAAAAACCGCAAAAGCTGTTTATTCTTTAAGTCTTATTTCAGCCGATTACTATATTTATAAAAAAAACTTAACAAAATCTGAACAAAATTTAAAAGTTATCGATGAACGTATGTTAAACCTAAGAGAAAAAACATACTTTTATATATCTTCTGCTCGTTTTAATCATTTAAAAGGTAATGATCAAAAAGAATTAGAATATCTTACTCAAGCAAGAGAAATTTCAGAAACTCTATTTCATGTTAAAAATTACTAATTTGGAGGTATTCTATGAAAAGTAGTCGTGTTGATATAGAAAAAAGAAGAGAACGGGTCTTAAAGATTATTGAATATCGTTCAAATGTCACAGTTGATGAACTTGCGAAAAAACTAGAAATTTCACCAACTACAATTAGACGAGACTTAGACTTTTTTGAGAAAAAAAATCTAATTGATAGATTTCACGGCGGTGCATCTATTTCTAAAGTGAATTTTACAACTAATATTTTTAGTTCTTCACTAACTTTAAATAAACATGCGATTGCTAAAGCTGCTTCTCGTTTTGTTGAAGATGGAGATACAGTTTTTATTAACACAAGTTCAACTGCACTTTTAATGACCGAATATATTAAAGCAAAGCAAGTTACCATTATCACCAATAATGGAAAAGCAATATTCACAAATACAAATGATGGCATCTTTATAGTCTTAACGGGTGGAGAACTCAGAATGCCTAAAGAATCTTTGGTTGGTGATTTTGCGATTAATAATCTAAATCGTGTAAAAGCATCCAAGTGCTTTTTAGGATGTAGTGGTATATCTACTGATGGTGGATTTACAACCGCTGTTCTACAAGAAGTTGCAATCAATGAAATTATGCTTAGAAACACAACTGGATTAAAAGTTGTCTTGGCAGATATGAATAAAGTTGGTAGAACTCACAGTTTCTTATCAGGTTCAGTATCAGATCTTGATTATCTTATTACAGATACTGGTGCAGACGCTGAAGAAGTTGAGAAATTAAGAAAAGCTGGCTTAAAAGTTCTAAAAGTTCCTATAGATTAAATAAAAAAGATCTATCTACTAAATAATTAGTAATTAGATCTTATTTTTTTTATACTTCAGTTAGATTTCTACTTCTTTTAATAAACTAATAAACAAATCCAAGCCATACTCTTTTGCATAATCCATGGCAGTTTTATTTAATCGATCTTTTTTCATTGGGATTCGTTTTTCGATTAGTTTTCTTAAATATTGATGATCTCTATTTAGAACTGCAATCGATAAAGCTTGTTTTTCTTGTAGCCTTTCATATTTTGGCGACATCATATAATCACTTAGATAATCTAGAATATCTTTCTTATCAAAGATTAAAGCCGTATCAACAGGAGATTCATATCTTCTGTTTTTTATATCTAGGTAAGCATCACTTGCTAAAAGTAAGCGAATGGTTTCAACTGAACCAAATCGAACCGCATTAAAAATCGGTGTTTCAAATTGATCATTTAACGCATTAGGATTTAAATTTTGATTAAGTAGGGCATCAATCATTGCGACATTGTTTGTTTTAGTCGCATGATGCAAAAGCGTATTTCCAAAAGTATCTTTTAAGTAATAGTTTTGTTTGCTTTGTTTTAAAAGATAGTCAATCACTTCATGTTTTCCACCCGTGATTGCGTAATGAACTGGATATTTATCTTCTCTTGACATTTTATTTAGATAAGAGCCAGACTCAACAAGCAACTTAATCATGTCAGGATCACCCTTAAAAGCTGCTAAGTGGATTGGGAGTTCACCAATTCTATTTTCTACATTGACATTTGCAAATTTTGATATTAATAATTTAGCAATTTGGAGTTTACCTTTTCTTGCACAATCAAATAGAGGTGTTTCTCCATGTTGATCAACCATGTTAACATTAATATCTAAACTTAAAAGATAGGCAATGACATCCATTGCACTTCCAGTTACAGCATAATGAAGTAAACTCTTCTTTTTCTCATCAACCATTTCTAAATGAGTCATATTGAGTTTCACGAAGTCTAAGTCGTTTTGAGTAGCTTTGATGAAAACATTCATCCAAATCACCACCTTCTAACCTTATTTTAACCTATATTTCAAAAAAGTGGTATTATTTCTTTTTTTTGTCTTAAAAGAATGAAAAAAAGAACTCTCAATTTCTTATCAATTGTAGAGTCTTATTTGGTTAATTATGAATTTTCATTAACAAGGTTCTCGTATAATGAAATGCTAGTCACATTTGGATCGTTTTCAATGAGATTTAACATAGATTGATTTACTTCGATAATCAGTGTTGTTGTATATAAACTTAAATAAGTAATTTGACTCTCATTGATACCATATTGTGCTATGAAACTATTATTCACATCAAGTGTTAATTCTTTAATTGCTTTCAACCTTAATGCTTGATATCTTTTTCTTTCTCTAAAGATAGCTTGTTCATCATTTCCAAATTGGTTTCTTGCAAATATCATAAAACTAGCTTCATTAAAATAGATAGAATCATCTATTCCATATGAAAGTAATATTTTTGATATGTCATCTTGATTGATTTGTTTTAGAAAAATATAGGCTGAAACTTTATTTTCATCATCTAGAAGAACTTCATCGTCATCATTCTTATCGACAAGAATTAAAGAATCACTTTGACGTCTAGTTATCTTTTTATCAGGTAAATCCAAGGCAAACGAAAGTGCTTTATGAAAAAGCTC
>CAYJDZ010000026.1:0-13885 GCA_964368955.1 uncultured Mariniplasma sp. | reverse complement strand
TCTTCTTCCATCCAGACTTTACTGTCGGTACTTGAATCTCACAAGTTCAACCCGAAGGTTCGCGGACTTTACCGCCGGTCCCGAATTTCACGGTGCCCCGAAGTATTTATTACCCCTTTATTTTAACACAGTTTTGTTTTTTTTCAATATCTATCAGGCATTGTAAACGTTTTATATACAAGTTTTACCACTTATTGTTATTTTTTTAGTATAATAGATGTGTCAAATTCGATAAATGAAGGAGTAATTATGAATAAAAAATTTGCAGCACTTATTATTATGGACGGATATGGACTTGCTGAACCAAGCGATTCTAATGCCGTATATCTAGCTAAAAAACCTTTTTTAGATAAACTATTTGCAGAATACCCAAAAAATGTATTAGAAGCCAGTGGAGAAGCCGTAGGACTTCCTGAAGGCCAAATGGGCAATAGTGAAGTAGGTCATCTAAACTTAGGGGCAGGTAGAGTTGTCTATCAATCTCTAACAAGAATTAACGTTGCGATTAAAGATGGTTCATTTTACAAAAATGAAGCATTCTTAAATGCGATTAAACATGCTAAAAAGCATAAATCAAAACTACATATCATGGGTTTAGTCTCTGATGGTGGCGTTCACTCATATCCAACTCACATTAAAGCATTACATGATTTAGCTGTTAAACATGGTATCACCCCTTATATGCACGCATTCATGGATGGTAGAGACACCCCACAAACTGGTGGTAAAGCCTATTTAAAAGATTTAATTGACCATGGGATGAAGGTTGCTACTGTATCTGGAAGATATTATGCAATGGACAGAGATAACAACTGGGACAGATTACAAAAAGCTTATGATAACATGGTTTTAGGTACTGGAAAGCAATTTGATGATGCACTTGATGGTATTCAAGCTTCATATGATAGTGATGTCACTGATGAATTCATTATCCCATTTTTAGTTGATAAAAATGGACTCATTGAAGATCATGATGCAGTCATCTTCGCAAACTTTAGACCTGATAGAGCGATTAGAATGTCAATTGCGCTAACTAATCCTGAAGGCACTAAACAATTTGTCACAAAAGGTAAACCAACTTTTGATTTCAAACACACTTTAAAAGATATCTTCTTAGTCTCTATGATGCATTATCATGAAGCAGTTAAAGGACCTCTTGCTTTTGATTTAAAACCTTTAAATAATATTTATGGTGAAGTCATCGCAAACGCAGGATTAAAACAATTAAGAATTGCTGAAACCGAAAAATATGCTCATGTTACTTTCTTCTTTGATGGGGGTAGCGAAAAGACTTTAGAAGGTGCAACTAGAATTTTAGTAGAATCACCAAAAGTTGCGACTTATGATTTAAAACCTGAAATGAGCGCATTTGAAGTTAGAGATAAGGCTGTTGAAGCAATTAAATCGGGCAAGTTTGATACAATGATTCTAAACTTTGCAAACCCAGATATGGTAGGTCATACAGGTTCAATAGAGGCAGCTACAAAAGCTGTTGAAACAGTTGACCAATGCACAAAAGACGTTGTTGAAGCGATTCTTTCAATAGGTGGTGTCGCTATCGTCTTAGCAGATCATGGAAATGCTGAAAAGATGAGAGCAGAAAATGGTGAACCATATACCGCTCACACAACTAATTTAGTGCCTGTAGTAATCACTGATAAAAATATTAAAGTAGGCACTGGTGCCCTATGTGATGTTGCGCCAACACTATTAGATATTCTAGGCATAAAAAAACCTGTTGAAATGACAGGTCAGAGTTTAATCATTAAAAAATAAAGTTAGAAAACACCGTAACCCTCTAAGTTTCGGTGTTTTTTTATCTTTATTCTACAAAAAAACGAATGGTTTTGACCACTCGTCTTCTTCATTTAGTTATGTAAAAAGGATGGTTGCTAAAGATATGCCGTTGCTATTTTTAATATCGTTTCTTACATCATTTTTTGAATGTAATATTCGATGATCCCTTGAGTTCCTTTTTCACTAAATCCTTGATCTGATATGATTTGGTAAGCTTTTGTAGCTAATTCTAAACCTTTCAAATCAAGATCATCTTTTGCTTCCATCGCTAGTTTTAGATCTTTTAAGAAATGTTTAATAAAAAATCCTGGTTCATAATCTTGTTTTATCATTTTCTTGCCATTATGTTCTGCTTGCCAAGAATGAGCGGAACCTCCAGTAATCACATTGAGCATGAGATCTAAATCCAGATTTTTTGCTTTTGCAAGCATCAACCCTTCTGCAATCCCAATGATATTACCAGCAATCACCGTTTGGTTAACTAATTTAGCATTCATTCCAGATCCTGATTGGCCCATATATGTAATGGTCTTACCCATAAATTGTAAAAGTGGTAAGACTTTTTCATAAATATTAAAATCTCCACCAACCATAATACTTAAGGTTGCGTTAATTGCCCCTAAATCTCCACCAGTTACTGGCGCATCTAGAAAATATAAATCTTTTTTCTTCGCTTTTTCATATATTTCTTTGGCAAGCGTAGGTGAAGATGTTGTCATATCTACTAAAATTGTTTTGGGCTTAGCTTCCTTTAAGATGACTTCATAGACATCTTTAACATCGCTTGGAAACCCAACAATCGTAAATACGATATCAACTTCTTTGATACGATCTTTGATTGACTCACAATAGATTAGATTAGGTGCTAAAGCCTTCGCTTTAGCAGCTGTTCTATTATAAGCATAAACCATATGACCAGCATCTTTTAGATGCTTTGCCATGGGTGCACCCATGACACCTGTTCCTATCCATAAAACCTTCAAATTAAGACAACTCCTTCACTTTCTTATCCAACCATTTAATGATATCTTTTCTAACAATTTCTTGATCTAAATCATTTAAGATTTCATGATAAGATTTAGGATAAGTGATTAACTCTTTATCTTCAACTGGAATCAGTTCAAATAATCTCTTGCTAAATTCAACAGGTACAATCTTATCATCTTCACCATGTAGTAATAAAACTGGTGTTTCATAAGACTTAATATTTTTATTTAAATATCTAACTCCACCGACCATCATACCGCCTGCAAGTGAAAAATAGAACTTCTTTAAATTAAGTGGATCATTTACATATGCTTCTTCAACTTCTTTAATTCTTGAGAGTTGATCATCTGCAAAATCTGTTTTTCTAGGTATAAATCCTAACCATTTATAGCCAATAAATCTAAAGGGTAGGACATCTTTAATGAAATAAGAAGGTGCAGCACTTGAAATAATACCATCAACATCATGATATTTAACACCATACATATTAACAATTAGACCACCCATACTGTGACCAAAAATAAAAAGTTTCTTTGGTTTTAGTTTCTTTTCCATTTCAACTAATGCATGAAGATCATCAATAGTTTGGTGATATGATTTTAGTCTTCCCCTGGCACCTTGACTTTGACCATGCCCTCTCACATCATATCTAACAACACTATAAGATGCATCATTTAAGGCTTTAGTTATTGCCTCATATCTACCACTGTGTTCAGCAATGCCATGAGTTAAAATAACTGTTGCTTTTGCGTTTTCTACTTCATCACGTTTTACGTGTAATAAAATACCATTAACTAACATATTTATCCGCTCCTTTGTCTTTATTATACAACAAAGAAAGCGTTTTTATAAATTTATCCAAGATTAATTAGAATTTTAATGCAATCTATTTTAATTCTTAAAATATGAGGTATAATAAACTTATAAAAATGATTTTAGGAGACTTATAATGAAAAAAACAGCTCTATATGAAAACCACCTAAAGTTAAACGCAAAAATGATTGAATATGCAGGATATGATATGCCTGTATACTATCAAGGTATCCAAAGCGAACACCAAAGTGTTCGCCATTCAATGGGTATTTTTGACGTTTCTCATATGGGCGAGTTTTTAATTGAAGGCAGTGATGCACTCAAGTTTACCAATGATTTAGTTTCAAATCTAATCACTGACGATTTAATGAAAGTCACTTATGCACTTCTATTAAATGATGAAGGCTTTCCTCTAGATGATTTATTAGTTTATGTAGTTGGCAAAGAAAAAGTGCTTTTAGTCGTCAATGCTGGAAACAAGGATAAAGATTATGCTTGGGTTTTAAAAAAATCAAAAGCCTATAATCTAAATTTGAGAGATTTGTCTAATGATTATGCTCAAGTTGCGATTCAAGGTCCAAAAGTGTCTTTAATCATCGATCAATTATTGGACACAAAAGTATCTGACTTGTCTTTTATGACATATAAAGTAGTTCCTTATCTTGATGGTCATGTCATTGTTTCAAGAACAGGGTATACTGGTGAAGATGGTTTTGAAGTTTATGGCTATCCTGATTTTATCGTTAAACTATGGAATGATGCTTTAGAACAAGGAGTTATTCCATGTGGCCTAGGAGCAAGAGACACCTTAAGATTTCAAGCAAACTTGCCTTTATATGGTCAAGAATTAAGCGAAGAGATTACACCCTATGAAACAGGATTAGGATTTGCGATTAAACTTGATAAAGCGTTCTTCTTTGGAAAAGATGCTTGCATCAAACACAAAGAAAACCAATCAAGAAAACTTGTTGGTTTTGAACTCTTAGAAAAAAACATCCCAAGACATGGATACAAAGTCTTTAAAGATGAAGTTGAAATTGGTGAAGTCACAACAGGCTACCTACTTCCTGAAATGGAAAAACCTATAGGGCTTGCTTTAATTAGCAAAGAACACAGTGCACTAGGTACTGAAATTAAAATAGAAATCCGTAACAAGATGGTTCCTGGTGTTGTTAGAAATAGAAAATTTTACACAAAAAATTATATAAAATAGGAGGATTTTAAAATGATTAAAAAAGGATATTTGTACGCAAAATCGCATGAATGGGTTAAAGTTGATGGGAAAAACGCGACCATTGGCATATCAGATCATGCACAAGAACAATTAGGAGATGTTGTCTTCATTGAACTACCTAAAGTAGGTCAAACCATTAAAAAAGGTCAAACATTTGGAGCTGTTGAATCAGTTAAAGCAGCATCTGACTTATATCTTCCTATTTCTGGAAAAGTATTAGCAGTTAATAGTGATTTAGAAAATTCACCTGAAGATTTAAATAGTGATCCTTATGGAAACTGGATTGTAAAAGTTGAAATCTTAGATGAAAAAGAATTAAATAGTTTATTAAAAGATACAGAATATAAAGAAGAAGACTAAAAAAATGCATAAATATTTACCACATACAGCACAAGATATCAAAGAGATGCTTGAAAAAATTCAAGCATCTTCTATTGATGACTTGTTTAAATCTGTTCCCAAATCACTTAGATTAAAAGAGGCTTACAATGTTTCTAGCCAATTAGGGGATTATGAGCTTACAAAACATATGCAAGACCTAGCTAATCAAAATAAACAACTCTTAATTTTTAGAGGAGCTGGTAGTTATGATCACTATACACCAAGTGCTGTCAAAGCGCTTCTTTCTCGTCAAGAATTTTTAACTTCTTACACACCTTATCAACCTGAGGTTGCTCAAGGCACGCTCCAATACATTTTTGAATATCAGTCCATGGTTTGTGAATTGACTCAAATGGAAGTCTCTAACGCTTCTATGTATGATGGTTCTACTGCCACAGCTGAGGCAATGTTTATGGCACATGCTCAAACATCTAGAAATGATGTTTTAGTCAGTTCTACCCTAAACCCAAAAATCATTGAAGTTATTCAAACATATGCAAAATATAGAGACATCAATGTCATTTTAGTTCCAAGTAAAGATGGCGTTACGGACTTAGATTATATTAAAGAACATATATCAGATAAAATGGGTGTTATCGTCTCACAACCAAACTACTTTGGTATTATCGAAGATTACATGGGTTTAAGCGACATCGTTCACGATGCTGGAGCACTTTTAATGATGAATCAAGAAGGACAATCTTTGGCTATATTAAAAACACCAGGGGAACTTGATGCTGACATTGCTACTGGAGAACTTCAATCTCTTGGTCTTCCACTCTCATTTGGAGGTCCATATATTGGTTATTTAGCGACAAAACAAAAATTGGTAAGAAAAATGCCAGGTCGTATTTGTGGTATAACAACTGACGTTGACGGTAAACGTGGGTTTGTTTTAACACTTCAAGCCAGAGAACAACATATTAGACGTGCTAAAGCAAACTCTAATATTTGTTCAAATCAATCCTTAAATGCTCTTGCTGTTACAATCTATTTATCTCTTGTAGGTAAAAAAGGATTTGTAGAATACGCAACTGAAAGTTTACAAGGTGCTCATTATTTATACGAAAAATTGTTAGAAACTAAAAAGTTTAAAAAAGTATACAATAAACCTTTCTTCAAAGAATTTGTTTTAAAAGCAAATTTTGATGTTAACAGATTTGATCAATATTTAGTTGATCATGGCATTTTAGGACCACTTCATATCGGTAATGATAATTTATTATTTGCAGTAACTGAAAAACGGACTAAAGAAGAAATTGATTTATTAATTAGTAAGGTGGTGGACTTCAAATGAAAAAGCTCTATGACACACTGATTTTTGACCTGTCTAGAAAAGGTCGCATTGGATACCAATATACTCAGAAAAACTTAAATAAAGTTAGCCTACCTCAAAATTTACTCCGACTTACACCTGCAGAACTTCCAGAAGTCTCAGAGTTTGATGTCGTTAGACATTATACAAATGTCAGCATCAAAAACTTTGGTGTTGAAACAGGATTTTATCCTTTAGGTTCATGCACCATGAAGTATAATCCTAAAATCAACGATGAACTTGCGGGACTTTCAGGATTTGCGAATATCCATCCACTTCAACCTGATAACACCATGCAAGGTCTATTAAAAATCTATTATGAAACTCAAGAAATGCTATCAGAGATTTCTGGATTAAAAGCTTATTCTCTTAATCCATTCGCAGGTGCTCACGGAGAACTTGCTGGATTAATGATTATTAAAGCATATCATCAAAAAAATCTAGACTTTAAGAGAAACAAGATCATCGTTCCTGATTCAGCACATGGCACAAACCCAGCTAGCGCTACTGTTTGTGGATTTGAAGTTGTTGAGATCAAATCGAATCCAGATGGCACAGTTAACGTTGATGCTTTAAAAGAAGTCCTATCTGATGAAATTGCTGGTCTCATGTTGACTAACCCAAATACAGCTGGTATGTTTGAAAAAGACATTTTAGAAGTTTCAAAACTTGTTCATGATACAGGTGGTCTATTATATTATGATGGTGCCAACCTAAACGCTTTATTAGGACGTGCAAAACCAGGTGAGATGGGCTTTGATATTACCCACATCAACCTTCATAAAACCTTCTCAACCCCACATGGTGGTGGTGGACCAGGATCAGGACCTGTTGGCGTTTGTGAAAAACTAGTTGAATTTCTACCAAATCCTATTGTTGTTAAAAAAGGTGATACATATTCACTAAGCTTAGCTAAAGATTCTATTGGCGCACTAGGCATGTTTTATGGAAATGCTGGTGTTTATATTAGAGCTTACGTTTACTTAAAAACTTTAGGAAAAGAGAACTTAAAAGAAGTTGGTGGACTTGCTGTTCTAAATGCTAACTATATTAAAGATTCATTAAAAGATTTATATGAACTTCCAATTGATGGTCACTGTATGCATGAGTTTGTCTTTGATGGCTTAAAAGATAAATCAACAGGTGTTAAAACTCTTGACATTGCAAAAAGATTACTAGATTATGGCTATCATGCACCAACGATTTATTTTCCATTGATATTTCATCAATCAATGATGATTGAACCAACTGAAGTTGAATCTAAAGATACATTAGATGCATTTATTAATATCATGAGATTAGTTGCAACTGAAGCAATTGAAAATCCTGAGATTGTTAAATCAGCACCACATAACACAATCGTTAGAAGACTTGATGAAGTTAAAGCTGTTAAAAACCCAGTTTTAAAATATAGAGATATTAAATAATAACTTATTTGAATAATATAAAAAGAAGACATTAGAGAAAAATTCTACTGTCTTCTTTTTTAGCTATAACTTTAAAGATAAATATCTATTATCAAACTAATACTATAATTAGACTATCTAGTTCTTCACTGTTTGCTCCAACCATGATTTCAAACTCACCACATTCAATTAATGTTTCCCCTTTTGGATTGTAGTAACATAAATCATTTTTTGAAATTTCAAATTGGACATTTCTTTTCTCACGAGCCTCAAACCAAACTTTTTTAAAGCCCTTTAATTCTTTAACAGGTCTAGCATAGTATGAAACTAAATCTCTTACATAGAGTTGAATCGTTTCATAACCTGAAATCTCACTCAAATTAGAGACATCAATGCTTACAGTAATTTTATCATTTATATGCATCTCGCTTTGACTTGCTTTTAAATTTGAATATTCAAACTTAGCATAACTCATCCCAAATCCAAAAGGAAATAAAGGTTCATTTTCTTCATCTAGATAAAAACTAGTGTAAGCGTGATGAGCGTTTTTTTTGTGTGGTCTTCCTGTATTTAAATGATTATAATAAATAGGAATTTGCCCCCCATGTCTTGGATACGTCATTGGAAGTTTTCCAGAAGGATTCGCAATGCCTGTAAGAATTTTAGCAATTGCCTCATTTGCTCTACTACCCAAATAAAAGACATCTAGGATAGCTTTTGAAGACAAGATATTTGTTAAAACAAATGGTCTTCCATGATATAAAACAGTAATCACTTCTTTTTTTAATTCTTGTGCGAAAGCAATAAATTTATCTTGTTCTCTTGGTAGATTAATATCAACTTTTGAATGTGCTTCTCCACTTTCATGTTCATCCTCACCAAGTGCTAAAATAATTTGATCTGCTTGTTTTATCATTTTCATCTCACTCATATTATATTCAGGAGCAATGCTTGACTTAACAAAATCAATTTTAATCCCCAGCTTTGTTAACTGGTCAGATAATTTTTGATTAATTTCATTGTTTCCGTGTCCAAACCAAGGACCATTAGTCTTAATCGTGTCAGCGTATGGACCTAGAATAACATAATGTAATTCTTTTTTAAGTGGTAAAATGTTTTCCTCATTTTTAAGCAAAACCATACTTTCTAAAGCAGCTTTTTCAGCTAGTTCTAAATGCTTGTGACATAAAACAACTTCTTTTTCTCTAATTGGATCTGCACCAGAATAAGGATCATCAAATAAGCCTAACTCATCTTTTAGTTTTAAAACTCGATAAACGGCTTCATTTATCTGTTTTTCATCTATTTTTTTCTCATCAAGAAGTGTTTTTAAATGATTGTTGTAGCATGTTGATGCCATTTCTATATCAAGACCAGCGTCTATAGCTCTCAATGCCGCTTCTTTGGCGTCTTTGGCGACACCATGAGTAACAACTTGATGTAGTGAGTCATAATCTGAAATAGTTATACCTTTAAATCCCCATTGATCTCTTAAAATATCTTTTAATAGATGCTTATTGACTGTAGCAGGAATATTATCTATTGTATTAAAAGATGTCATAATAAGTTTTGCATCTGCATCTATTGCTGCTTTATAACTTGGTAAATATGTATTAAATAAAGAGAAATTTGAAACATCAACTGTATTATAATCTCTGCCAGCTTCTGATGCTCCATAGGCTGCAAAATGTTTAACACAGGATGCTACACTCTCAAAATTTTTGATATCTTTTCCTTGGTATCCTTTTACACTTGATTTAGAAAAAACACTTGATAAATATGGATCTTCTCCAAACCCTTCGACAACTCTTCCCCATCTAGGGTCTCTAGAAACATCAACCATGGGAGAAAAAGTGACTTGTATTCCTGAAACTCTCGACTCTATTGCTTGAATTTGAGCTGATTGATATGCAAGTTCAGGATTAAAGGATGCTGCCAAAGCAAGTGGAACAGGAAAAATGGTCTTAAATCCATGGATGATATCAGCCATAAACATTAAAGGTATCTTATGTCTACTTTCTTTTAAATAAGCATCTTGAACTTTAATCATTTGTTCAGCACTGTGGTTTCCTAAAACTGATCCTGCTTCAAATATTTTTGTTTGATTTAAATTTAGGTGCTTCACATGACCATGAATAACTTCCTTGATGTCTTCAACAAAAAAGAAAGGCGGCAATTGCATTAATTGACCAATCTTTTCTTCAATTGTTAATGTGTCCAATAACTTATAGATATCCATAAAAGCTCCTCTTTAGTGCTATTTTTTTTAATCTATACTCATTTATTACAGTTAATAGATTACTTCTACTTCATTATAGTTTTAAAACTTATTTAATTCAATACTTATTTAATATTGATATCAAAAATCACTTTATAAACAAAAAACAACTAAAATTTAGTTGTTTTCATATTTGATATATAATTTGCAACCGATTATAATTCCATCTCTTTAGCAACTTCAGCAGCAATTTTATCATAAATCTTGCCAACTTCTTCTTTACCACTAAAAATATAACCTTTATTTTGTGGTTGTCCAATAGGTACTTGTCCAAAGACTTTAACCCCTAACTTCTTAGCAACTGCTTGTCCGCCGCCTTCACCAAAAATAAATTCTCTTTTTTGACTACATTCATTAAAATAATAACTCATGTTTTCAACAACGCCAATGACTTCATGTCCAATATTTTGAGCACCAATACCCGCTTTAACAGCAATATTACTCGCATTTATATGTGGTGTTGTAACAACCATAACTCTACTTTTTGGTACATAAGATTTTACATCAAGTGCGACATCACCTGTTCCTGGTGGAAGATCAATTAAAATAATGTCAATTTCATCAGCCCATTTTACACCATTGAAAAAATGTATAAGCATTTTCCCTAACATTGGCCCTCTCCACATAAGTGGTTTTTCAGGTGGCATAAAAAACTCAGTTGAAATCACTTCAATACCATCTTTTACTAATGGAATCATTAATTCATCTTTAGTCGCAGATAATGGTTTCACTTCTAATTGAAGTACGTTGGGAATGCTTGGTCCATAAACGTCAGCATCAATAATTCCCACTTTTTTACCAGCTCTAACAAGTGCTGCAGCTAAGTTTGCTGTAACAGTTGATTTACCGACTCCACCTTTACCTGATGCAATTGCTAAATATTTCATAGCTTTTTCACCTTCAGGCACAAATTCAGATTCAAAGAACTCTATTTTAATTCCAGGAAAGCCAAGTTCTATTTTAACAAGCTTAATAATCTCTATTTTGACTTGTTGTTCATACTTTGCTTTATCTTTTAAATAAACCTCTAATTCTGCCACTCCTGTTGGTCCAACGACCAACTTTTTAATCCCACTTACTTCCCCAAAAGGTTTTTTAAATCCAGGGTCGTTTATCTGATCAATTTTTTTTCTTAATTCATCATATGTCGTCATATTATTCACCTCATAATTATTATAACAAATATTGAGTGATATGTCTTACAAAAGCACTAAAAACTTCTATTTGACAATGTCTTAAAATCAGTTATAATTATACGTAAAGGACGAAAGTGGGATATCTTATGAACATCAAATTTTTAAAACCAGTCAAAGGTGATTATTTTAATATAGAAGAAGCATCAGACGAAGTTTTCAGTCAAAAACTATTAGGTCCTGGTTTCTTAATTAAACCTAAAGATTCCTATATTTATGCCCCCGTTCATGGTAGAATAAAAATGATCTATCCAACTCTACATGCAATTGCTATTCAAGCAGATAACTTTGATGTTTTAATCCATGTTGGCTTGACCGAGAAACTAAGACATAAAAATTTATTTCATCTCCACGTAAGTTTAAATGACATTGTAAATGCAGGTGATTTGCTTCTATCTTTCAATTTTAATTTGAGTGATTACCAAGAAAGTGATTATGAAATACCAGTCGTTTTTGTCCAAAAACAAAGTCTAGAAATTATTCATGAAAACGAAAATGATTTTGAATTAACTATCCTATAATAAACAAGGACGTGAACAAATATGTTAAAAGGCGTTGTCGCAAGCCCCGGTTATGCAATCGGTAAGATATTAAAAATTGATCAACAATCGATAGATACATCTAAATCTCTAATCAAAAACATCGACCTTGAGATTTCATATCTTCATGATGCAATTGATAAAACTGTCTCTCAAATAAATGACTTAAAAAATCTAAATGGTAATAAATTCAATGACGAAACACTTTCTATCTTTGATGCCCATATCGCAATCGCAAAAGATCCTGAAGTGATTGCTCTAATCGAAGAAAAAATAAAAAAAGAGGCGTGTAATCTACCACATGCAGTTAAAGTTATCATTGATTCAATAGTTGATCTTTTTAAAGACATCAGTGATGAATACATCAGACAACGTGCTTCTGACTTATTAGAGGTAAGTGATCGTATCATAAAAAATCATTTAAATATTAAAATGATTGACCTTCAAATGATTAATCAAAAAGTGATACTGGCATCTCATGAAATTAGTGCATCAGAAGCGGCTCAAATCAATCCTAAATATGTTTTAGGGATTATGTCAGAGGTTGGTGGTAAAAACTCACACAGCTCAATTATCGCTCGCTTACTAGGTATCCCGGCATTAGTTGGTGTAAGTCAACTCATGGAGACAGTTCAAAATCAAGATGACGTTATTTTAGATGCTGTTGATGGAAAGCTCGTTCGATCATTTAATAAAGAATCACTAAAAGCCTATACAGCTAAAAGATTTGATTATCAATTAGATAAAGAAAAATTAAAATCAATTAAGACTGTTGCCCCAATTACAACCGATGGCATCGAGATTTCATTATTTGCTAATATTGGTTCTTCTAGCGATGTTAAGTATGCAAATGATCAAAATGCTTATGGTATTGGTTTGTATCGAACTGAACTATTATTCTTAGATCGTTATGAGATTCCAAGTGAAGAAGAGCAATTGATAGAATATAAAAAAGTATTAGAAATGATGAACCAAAAACCTGTTATTATTAGAACTCTTGATATTGGTGGAGATAAACCCCTGCCCTATTTAAAATTATCTGAAGAATCTAATCCAGCTCTAGGCAATAGGGGGGCTAGATTATCTTTAACTTATCAAGAAGTTTTTAAAACACAAATTAGAGCACTTCTAAGAGCAAGTATTTTTGGAAATTTAAAAGTAATGTTTCCAATGATTTCGACAAAAGAAGAATTTCTAAAACTACAAAAAATAGTCTTGCAGGCACAAAAAGAATTTGATGAAACACATATCCCTTATAAGCCTCTAAATTTAGGCGTAATGATTGAGGTACCCTCAGCTGCGATTATTGCAGACCAACTGGCAAGTGTGGTGAATTTCTTTTCAATTGGTACAAACGATCTCATTCAATATACATTTGCTGCAGATCGACTAAATGCGAACCTTGACTACTTAAATCAACCTTTTCATCCATCTATTTTAAGACTTATTCAGATGGTTACAAGTGCTGCTAAAAAACATGGGATTAAAACTGCTGTTTGCGGAGAAATGGCATCTGACCCACTGGCTGCATCGTTGTTAATAGGACTTGGAGTTGATGAATTATCAATGGCTGCTTCTTCTATTGCTCAAGTTAAGAATCAAATACTAAAACATAGTCATAAGGAATTAGTTAAACTTGCTTTGGAGTTATTAAATTGTAGTAGCGAAAAAGAAGTCTTAAAAAAATTAGAAAAATCTTTAACTATATAAAATTAATTTAAGGAGGGAAAATTTTATGAATGAAAACAAATACGGTTTCTTTGATCCAAGAAACCCAATGTATTTAGAATTTGCTAGATGGGTTGTGATTGTTACATCAGCAATTGCTATTTTAATTGGTATGATAGGACTTGAAGAATCGGGCTTTTTAGGGATTACAGTAATCCTAGGTGGCATACTTTCTTATTTCATTGGTATGATTTTTGTCAATATGCTTTATAAC
>CAYJDZ010000025.1:3873-14184 GCA_964368955.1 uncultured Mariniplasma sp. | reverse complement strand
TCTGAAAAAGTGAAAACTTATTTTGCTATAAAAGCAAAACATGTGATGAATATTGTATATGATGAACCCTTTTTAAATAATAAGGAAAACTATCCTGCTGACCAGTCGTGGATATTTGCCCCCATTATGGATATATATAAAGATATGGATATTTTGCATAAACCACTACATTTTCAAACCTATGAAACGATTGTTCACCTAGAAAAGATAGATGAAGAAATAAAAAAAAGCGAATAATCGCTTCTAAATTTAAATGGTGCCCCCAACGAGAATCGAACTTGTATTTCAGCATTACCATTGCTGCGTTTTGCCACTAAACTATGGGGGCATTTTAAGATATGTAACAAAATTATAAATGAATCTAGACAAAAAGTCAATTATTCATAGAAGATTAAGTAAAATAGAACTTTTAAATTGTAAAACTAATATTTGGGGAGGATTTAGATGGCTATTAAGAGATATAAACCTAAAAAAAGAAAATGGCTTTTATATTTATTTAGTGTTGCTATGATTGGAATTGTTTCTATTTTCTTTGCTCAATTAGATCTTTTTAATCAGGGAATATATGGTACTGATCAAAATGAAAATGGATATTATTATTATCATTATGTAAAAACAAACAACTACTATTATCAAGCAAATGACCTAATTAAAGATGAATTGAGGCAACAACTTCATCTAATCATAAATGATAACCTAAATAGAGTGAGTTATAAAGAAGTTAGAGCGTATTTAGAGCTTTCTGATTTATCTCTAAGTAATAAAAATATGCTTTATATGATTTATGACTCTCAACGAGTCAATGTGGTTAAGGGTGGATCTTTGTGGGAAGTGGAGCATGTTTGGCCAAATTCTAAACTAGGTGTGGAAGAAATTAAGCGTGATCAGAAAAATATTGCCTCTGATCTCCACAATTTAAGAGCAATCACAGCTTTAACACAAGATGATCGATCAAATTATTTCTATTCTAAAGGTAGCGGAACTAATCATTTAACAGACGATGGAGGATTTTATCCAGGTGACGATCATAAAGGAGATGTTGCTAGAATACTATTATACATGAGTGTCATGTATGATGAATTAATTCTAACCGATGATTTAGAATGTCTACTTGATGATTCGACGGCGTTCACACCAGAAGGTGCTAAAATGGGTTTGATGGCCTTATTAGTCAAATGGCATAAAGAAGACCCAGTTGATCGATTTGAAAAAGATCGCAATGAAATCATATTTGGTATCCAAGGCAATAGAAATCCATTTATTGATATGCCAGAATACGTGCACCTTATTTGGGAGAATAAGGAGATTAATGAATTATCAAACCTCACGGAAACCCTAGCATTAAATAACATTGATATAACCCTAAAAATGGATCAAGAAAATGACAAGAATTTGCGATACTTTATTAAATAGAATTTACTTTTAGTTCATAATTTTTTGAAGTATACCTTAACTAAGGTGTTAAACCACTATTATGATTGAAGATGACGACATTTCGGTGATCCCAATTTAATTGGATAGTCATGATTGAAGATTCTTCTAATAACTAAAATCATGTTCAAAAAACAGGGTTTATGATAATGTCATTTCTATTGAATATCATAAAGTTCTTTTGTTAATTAAAGTTTACTTACATCTTGTATTTAGAGGGAATTCATGTATAATGTAAATAGACAATTAAGTTGTTAATATTTTTAAAAAGGAGTATCGTAATGAAAGGCACTGTAAAATGGTTTGACTCTGATAAAGGATATGGATTTATCTCATCAGAAGATAACAAAGACATTTTTGTACACTTCTCAGCAATTCAAACTGAAGGTTACAAATCACTAGCAGAAGGCGACCAAGTAGAATTTGAAGTTAAAAACGGCGACCGTGGACCACAAGCGGCTAACGTAAATAAATTATAATTTTATAATTTGTCTAGGTAGTAAAAGGGAATTCACGAAAGTGAGTTCCTTCTTCTATATATGCTTATGAAAACGCTTTACATTTTTTTTACATTGACATCAGTTTCATTTGTGTTAAAATACTTTTATACAATTGAAGAGCATTTAGAGGTAGCGATGTAAATGAGTACAATTTGGAGTCGGCAGACTATGAAGAGTTGGAAAGGTAATCATCGCCGAATGAATTCTTAGGCATAAGGGTTTGTGGTGTTATAGGGAATACTTATAATACTCCTACTGATAGTAGAGGCGCTAGTAAAATATAATTTTATTGATTAAGTGTCCTCTTGGGTGCTTTTTTTGTTTAAAAAACAAAGAAAAGAGGAAAAGAGAATGAAAAGAATTATTGCAAGTGTATTATTGTTTGTTACAGTTTTAACTTTAATGGGTTGTGGTGAGGAAGCTGAGTTTGATGTAGAAAAAGAAACTCAAATTATTGTTGGATTAGAAGCTGCTTATGCACCTTTTAATTGGGCAACTCCAGATAAAAATGACTTCACTGTCGAATTAAGTGGAGAATCCGGTAAATATGTTGATGGCTTTGATGTTGTAATGTCACAAATCATTGCTGATGAATTAGGTTTGGAATTAGTTGTTAAAGCAATCGAATGGGATGGATTAATTCCTGCGTTGTTATCAGGTGAAATCGATTTAATTATTGCTGGTATGTCACCAACCTCCGAAAGAGCACAAACTGTAAGCTTCACCGAAGAATATTATAGAAGTGAACAAGTCATGGTTGTTAACTTAAATGGAAATTATAGCAATGCAACTTCATTAAATGACTTTAATGGGGCGAGAGTTGTTGCTCAACTTGGTACCCTACAAGATGACCTAGTTGACCAAATCACTGGTGCTAATCATTTAGAACCATTAAATGATTATGCAACATTAGCAACATCACTACAAAATGGAGCTGCGGATGCATTTGTTGCTGAATTTCCTGTAGCTAGAGGTATGGTTCAATCTAATCCTACTCAGTTTAAACTCATTCGTTTTGTAGCAGGTAGTGGATTTAATGCAAGTGACGAAGAAGTGGCAGTTGCTGCTGCTTTAAGACAAGAAGATGTGACTTTATTAGCATTAATTAACGATATTTTAAAGACAATTTCGAATGAAACTAGAAACACATATATGGAAGCTGCACTTGGTCGTCAGCCACAATCATGATACTTACAAGCCTTCCTGGGAAAAATGAGTTTTTTAAAACTGTTTGGTATTTAATAGAAACTTATGGCTCATTTTTTGTTAAAGGCATTTTAATTACTTTGCTTCTATCGATTGTAGGGACAGTCGGCGGATTTGTTTTATCACTTTTTCTTACAGTGATTAGAACAGAAGAAATTGATCACAGAAGAGATCATCTCATCCAAAAAATCTTAAAAAAATTAGGACATTATTGGACTAACTTTTATGTTACAGTTTTTAGAGGGACACCAATGATTGTTCAAGCTATGATATTTTATTATGGTATTTCTAGATTTAGATTATCTTGGTGGACACCATTAGTCGCGGGGTTAACTGTAGTGACCCTCAATACGACCGCATATATTGCAGAAGTCATAAGAAGTGGTATTAACGGTATTGATAAAGGGCAGATGGAAGCTGCAAGATCTTTAGGGTTTTCGAGAAGAAAAGCGATGTTTTTAATCGTTTTGCCACAAGCTATCAAAAATTCTTTACCAGCAATTGGAAATGAATTCATCGTAAATCTAAAAGATACAGCAGTTTTATCGGTTATAGGGGTTACTGAACTTTTTCGTGCAACTCAATTTGCGACTGCACCAAATTATAGAACAACTGAAGGCTTCTTTATAGCAGCACTCATGTATTTAATGCTTACCTATATCACTAGTAAAGTTGTTAGTTACCTAGAACATAGAAAGCCCTCAATGAAGAAGGTGAACATTAATGCCTGATGTTATTTTAGAAATTAGAAATATACAAAAAAGTTTTGATGATCAACTCGTTTTAAATGGGATTAACCTTGATGTTCATGACAAAGAAGTCGTTACAATTATCGGATCATCAGGATCAGGAAAGACAACCCTATTAAGATGTTTAAATTTACTTAATGAGCCAGATGATGGACACATTTATTTTTTAGGCGATGATTTAATGGACCAAAAAACGGATATTGATCGCTTAAGAATGAAAATGGGCATGGTTTTTCAGTCTTTTAATTTATTTAATAATAAGACTGTTTTAGACAATTGTTCACTAGCTCCAATCAAGTTACTTAAAATGACAAAACAAGAAGCTGAAAAAATTTCTTATCAGTTTTTAGAAAAAGTTGGGATGAAGGGATTTGCACACCAATTAGTAACAACACTCTCTGGTGGGCAAAAACAAAGAGTTGCCATTGCTAGAGCGCTTGCAATGAATCCTAGAATTATGCTCTTTGATGAGCCGACAAGTGCACTTGATCCAGAGATGGTAGGTGAGGTCTTGCAAGTGATTAAGAACTTAGCGTTTGAAGGAATGACCATGGTTATTGTTACTCATGAAATGAGTTTTGCAAAAGAAGTTTCTGATCGAGTTGTTTTTATGGACCAAGGTATTATAGCGGAAATAGGAACACCCGAAGAGATTTTTGAATCACCTAAAGAGCTAAGAACTCAAGCTTTCTTGAAAAGATTTGTAAAAAATGAAAACACTTTGTGAAAAAGTGTTTTTATTTTTAAGTGTTGTTTATGATAGCGTTATTATGATATAATTAATTCAAAGATGGGAGTGTTGATAATATGGAGAAAGACCTGCTAGAAGTAGAGCGTAAACACTTAAGTAATGTCTATAAAGAATGTGAAGCCAGTCACTTAGTAGAAGTGGAAGAAAAGTTTAAATTGACATATACTTATGATGCAGTTGGTATGGGAGAAAATCGAATCTCATACGAAGATGTTAAACGGTTAAGCCAAGCAAAAGCTCTACTTGAGTATAGTGAAAGAGAACAAAAAGAAATTTTGAATCATCTTAAAGCATACGAGTTTGTTAAGAATGAAGCAAGAGAAAAAAGAAATTTTGATGAAGAAAAACTTAAAGATATCCATGAAATTTTAGTAGATGGTATATTTCAAGGCGGTTGTTATAGAAATGTAAATATTAGCATATTTGGTGCGACACATCAACCTCCAGATCATGTTAAAGTATATGATCGCATGGCTAAATTTTTTAGAAATTTAGAACATTTCAAAGGTACCGTTTTAGAAAAAGCAACTTATGCACATGCAAGTATTGCTAAAATCCATCCATTTGTTGATGCGAATGGAAGACTTGCAAAACTTGTATTAAACTATTTTCTTATGAAAGATCAATTCCTACCTATTTCCATCCCACTAGAATTGCGTAAAACATATATTGAAAAATTAGAAATATTTAAAACTGAAAAAGACCTAGATCCTTTAAAAGAATTCTTTAAAGAGTTACTAATTAAAAGATATGAGGAAGTATTAAAAGAATTAGACATTTGAGTGCTTAATTGCACTCTTTTTTGAGTGATTTTTTAAGCCATTTATGATAGAATATGAATAGGTGATAATATGTCAGTAAAAATTGGTGAGATTCAAAGACTTAAAGTCGATCGGAAGACCGATATTGGGTACATGCTAACAAGTGATAACGATGAAGTTTTTCTTCATTTTAACGAAAGTTTGCATCAACCGTTAAATCCAGGGGATTTAGTTGATGCATTTTTATATTTAGACCATAAAGCACGAGTGGCTGCAACTTTAAAATTACCGCTCTTAACTGTTGGCAAACCTGCTTTTTTGAATGTAAAAGATGTTCATCCTGATTTAGGAGTGTTTCTAGATATGGGCATATCTAAAGATCTCTTGTTATCAATTGATGATTTACCTTTTAATGTCGATTTATGGCCTATTAAAGGCGATAAAGTATATGTCTGTTTGCATATCAAAGGCAAGATGGTTGCAAAACTTGCTTCTAAATCAGAGATTACATTAGAACCACAAACTAAGCTTAATGTCAAAGATGAAGTGGTTGGTTATCTCCAAAATATAGGTAAACAAGGGTTAAACTTTATAACTGAAGAAGGACATTTAATTTTTGTCCATGAATCTATGTATCAAGGTAACTATAGACTCGGCCAAGAAGTTAGTATAACAATTACTTTTATTTCTGAAAAAGGAAACAATGGATCTTTAATTGAACAAAAAGAAGTTAAGATTTTTGATGATGCAAACATCATTTTATCTAGGCTCATTCGATATGGTAATTTAGATTTAGATTCAAATAGTTCACCAGAAGAAATAAAAAAAGTGTTTGATATGAGTAAAAAAGCTTTTAAAAGAGCTTTAGGTACTTTATATAAAGAGCGCAAAATTGATTTTGTAGAAGGTAGAACAATATTGGTTAGTAAAGTTGAAAAATAATCAATATGACGAAAAAGATCCCTATGCTGAATACGATAAGTTTTGGGATAAATTAGATGAAGTTGAAGAACTTAAAGCTGATGAAGACTATTTTAAAGAAAAAAATAGATTTAAAGCTTTAGATCAACCAACAAATGAAGATCAACGCAGGATAAAACATAACCAAGTTATTCAAATCTATATAGCAATGACAGTTTTATTTTTCATAAGTGGAATTGTTTTACTCTTTATATATGCTGCAACGAATAGTTTGTTTAATGTTATTTCGATCATACAATCAGTTATTCTTTTCGGTATAATATCATTTATTATATTAAAGGTATTATCAAAATTAAAATATAAATAGTCAGGTGAGTATATGAATCCAAACAAATTAGTAGAAAATGTTACATCTAGAGATGATGATTTTGCACAATGGTATACCGATTTGTGCTTGAAAGCAGAATTGATGGATTATAGTGATGTCAAAGGGTTTATTATCTACCGTCCTTATGGATATGCCATATGGGAGGGTATTCAAAAATATTTAGATCAAAGATTTAAAGATACTGGGCACCAAAATGTTTATATGCCTTTAGTCATTCCAGAGTCTTTGTTTCAAAAAGAAAAAGATCATGTTGAAGGATTCGCTCCAGAGACTGCAATGATCACAACAACAGGTGTTGAAGAGTTAACTGAAAGGTTAATCGTTAGACCAACATCGGAAACCTTATTTTGCACACACTATCAAAAAATAATTAATTCTTATAGAGATTTACCAAAGAAGTATAATCAATGGTGCAGTGTCGTTAGATGGGAAAAAACAACCCGTCCTTTTTTGCGTGGTAAGGAATTCTTATGGCAAGAAGGACACACAGCTCACATGAATGAAGCAGAAGCTAGAAAAGAAACGCTTGATATCCTAGATATCTACAAAGATTTAGGTAAAGATTTGCTAGCTATTCCTTTTGTTACTGGTAAAAAAACAGAGAAAGAAAAATTTGCTGGTGCAATTGATACCTATTCAATTGAAGCATTAATGCATGATGGCCAAGCGCTACAATCAGGAACGACGCATTATTTTGGGCAAGAGTTTGCTAAAGCTTTTGATATTAAATTTCAAGATGAAAAAAATAATATAGAATTTGTTCATCAAACATCTTGGGGTGTATCCACAAGATTGATTGGTGCAGTAATCATGGTTCATGGTGATAATGAAGGATTAATTTTACCGCCATATTTGGCACCAACACAAATCATCATCATTCCGATTCAATCAAAAAAAGAAATTGTTAGACAAAAAACTGATGAACTTTATCAAGTACTAAAAGATTTAGGGTATCGTGTATTAATTGATGACTCTAATAAATCTGCTGGATGGAAGTTTAGTGAATATGAAATGAAAGGTGTTCCAGTTCGAATCGAAATCGGCCCACGTGACCTAGAAAATAATGAAGTCGTGGTTGTTACTAGAAATAATAGATTCAAAAAAACTTATCAAATAGAAGATGTTGCCAAACATATGAAAGAAATTTTGCAAACGATGCATGAACAAATGTATCAAAAAGCACTAGAACATGTAGAAGCAAATACATATGAAGCCCATTCATATGATGAATTTAAAGCATTAATTAAAAAAGGTGGATATGTTGCGATGAGTATTTCTGGTGAAGATGCTGAAATTCAAATCAAAGCAGATACGACTGCTACCGCAAGAGTCATACCATTTGAACAAAAAATCATTACAGATGTTTGCCCAGTAACTGGTGCTAAAGCAATGCAAACAGTTTGGTTTGCGCGTGCATATTAATAGATAATATGTTATAATAATAAAGTTTAAAAGATATAATTGTGAGGTGATTTCATGCACGTTTCTATTATTAAAGATACAGTTCAATTAGATAAAGAAGCAAGAGAAAAAATCGAAGGACTAAAAAAAGAAAAAGAACTTTTAGAAGAACGATTAAAAGAAGAAACGATTGCGCTTCAAAAAGCATTTGTTAAAGAAAATAAAGCAATCATATTAGAGCGTAAAAACGCTTATTTTGAAGAAATTAAAATACGTCAAGAAAACGAAAAAGAAACATACAATAAAACACTTAAAAATATCCAAAAACAATATGCTTCAAACAAAGAAAAATGGATAAAAGACATCTATGATGCATGTATTAAATCATAACAAGAAGGTGACTAACTATGAGCTCTTGGTCTAATAATGCACTCATCACAAAGGCAAAATCGATGTATGGCAAGTTTCTAAAAGCTGAAGATTATGAAAAACTAATTAAATATCAAAGTGTCACAGATTTAACAAGTTATCTAAAAAAACAAGATCGCTATAAAGATATATTAAAAGATGTTTCAGAAAGCACAATACATCGTGGTCATTTAGAAGCGCTTATTAAAAAAAACACATTTGATGAAGTTCTAAGACTGATCAGATCAGTTTATACGAAAGATTTAGAGTATTTTGAACTTAATATTGTCAAACAAGATAATGAAATCATATTATCCGTAATTAGAGCCTTTATTTCTGATGAAACAGATGAAAATAAAGGGAAAATTCCATATTTTTTTGATGTCCACACAGAAATGAATGTTAAAAAGATTTTGGCAGCTAAAGACTTTGATGACCTTATGCTGGCTTTAGACAACACACCATATGAAAAGATTTTGAGACCTTTTTGCACAACTAATAAAGATAATATTAGATATCTAGACATTGAGCATGCTTTAGAATCGTATTATTATGATGAAGCGTTCAGACGAATTGAAGATAATTATAGTGGAACTTTAAAAACTGATTTAGAGTCCATTTTCCAAACGAGAATTGAATTATCTAATATTACTAAAATTTATCGTTTAAAGAAGTTCTATCAAGCAGATCCAGCAACTATTAAAAGTGTTTTAGTAAAAAAATATAGTCGCCTTAAAGAAAAAAAGATTGATGAAATGATTGCGTTAAAAAATCCTGATGACATTTTGAGCTTTTTATCAAAATCAGAATATCAAAAATATACAAATGATAAAGATTATGTTTATATTGAATATTATGCAGGCCGCATTAAATATGATTTGGCTAGAAAATTCATGTATTTTTCAACAGATGTTCAAAAAGTCTATACAGCGTTTATAACATTGGCTGAAATAGAAATAGAAAATATCACAAATATCACTGAAGGTATTAGATATCAGGTAAGTGAAACTGAAATGAAACAAATGTTAATTTATTAGGAGGTAAAAAATGGGTATAGCAAAAATAAAACTTGTAGATATTACTTCTAATATAGCTAACTTAGATCCTGTTTTAACAAGATTTGTTGACTTAAAAGGGTTTCACCCTGTCTTAGCCAGTGAAATTGTTGAACGTGTTCATGGATCTACATCATATGGTGAAGAAAATCCGTGTCTACCTTTACTTCAAGAATTAGATGATATTGAAAAAAAATTCAATTTAAATCTTCCAACTACTGAAACAAGAGAGTATGACTACAATTTCACTGAAATGTATGATTACATGGTCCAAATCGAAGAAAGCTTAAATGCTGAAGTTACTCAAATAAAAGAGTTACAAGAGCATATTAGAAAGTATCAAGATGCATTAATACAAGTACAGAATATTCAAAATCTAGACATACCATTAAATGATTTATTTGCTTGTGAATTTATTTCTATAAGGTTTGGTCGTCTACCAAATGATAGTTTGGAAAAATTGCGATTTTTTCAATCTAGACCATTTATTTTCAAATCGTTTAATCAAGATGCTAATAATAGTTGGTGCATGTATTATACGACTGATGAATATAAAAGGGAAGTTGATAATATCTTTTCATCACTTTTCTTTGAGCGCATCTTTATTCCAGATTTTGTCCATGGGAAGCCAAAAGATGCAATTCATGCATTAGAAGAAGAAATCAAACAAGCACAAAAAATGATAGATACATATAAATCAGATATTGATGACATTACATGTGGATGTTCTACCAAACTAG
>CAYJDZ010000025.1:1339-3773 GCA_964368955.1 uncultured Mariniplasma sp. | reverse complement strand
GTAGGCATTAGAATTGGACTGTCTTCAGCTTTATTTGGATTAGTTTATGGATCCGTATTTGGAAATGAAGAGCTCCTTAATCCTTTATATCACGCAATTGGACTAGATCATAAGCCTGTTCATGTGATGGATTCGAATTTTACAATGACCTTATTGATCATCGCGATTGCATTTGGAGCATTCCTAATTGTTTGTGCGATGATACTAAATATTGTGACTCTGCTTAGGAAAAAGCGATATGCAGAAGTTATTGCATCGCATAATGGATTTTCTGGGCTTACATTATACGGATTTATTTTAGTCGGTGTTGCCCTACAGTTTGGTTTGCAAATCCCAGTATTTAATGCAGTGACAATTTCGATATTTGTTGGCATCCCAAT
This sequence comes from uncultured Mariniplasma sp., assembly GCA_964368955.1. Taxonomy (GTDB): domain Bacteria; phylum Bacillota_I; class Bacilli_A; order Acholeplasmatales; family Acholeplasmataceae; genus Mariniplasma. Next base: position 3,393 of record CAYJDZ010000025.1, on the reverse strand, counting down.
GATTTTGATTTTCTTTAAAGAACCATTAGAAAGAAAGTTTGAAGGACATAAGATGTTTCCTAATGGATTTGGTGGATTCTTTGTAGAAGGATTCTTTGAATTATTTGAGATAATGTTATCTTATGTAACTAACTCTCTATCATTTTTACGTGTTGGTGGATTTTTACTAGTCCATGCGGGTATGATGTTAGTTGTCACAAGTTTAATGACGATGGTTGGCGGATCAGGCAGTATATTAGTTGCCATCGGTGGAAATATATTTGTCATGGCTTTAGAAGGTATGATTGTAGGTATTCAAGTCTTAAGATTAGAGTTTTATGAAATGTTTTCTCGTTATTACGAAGGTAATGGCGTAGCGTTTAACGCTTTAAATTTATAAATGTGGAGGAATATGAAGATGAATTTAAGTTTAATTGAAATTTTATTACCCTTATTATTAATTGTTTTAATTACCCTACCTTTAATTAATGTTTTTAGAGGAAAGGTAACAGCTAAATCAGCAAAGAATAGATTGTATACACATATCTTTGGGTTTTTTACAGTAATCGTAGGTGTTTTAGTTCTACAATTATTTATTAGTCCTAAAGTATTTGCTGCTGAAGGTGATCCAGTTTCTATTGTTGGCACAATGGCTCAAGGTCTTGGGTTCTTAAGTGCTGCCCTAGCTACCGGGATGTCTGCACTTGGTGCAGGTGTTGCAGTTGCTGCAGCTGCTCCAGCTGCTATTGGTGCTTTTTCTGAAAACGAAAAAAACTTTGGTAAATCACTAATATTTGTTGCCCTTGGTGAAGGGGTTGCGATTTATGGATTACTTATTTCAATCTTAATTATTAATAACTTAGGATAATTGAAAGAAGGATTTTTATGAAATTTTTCTTAATTAGCGACAATCTAGATAGTCTTGTTGGTATGAGACTTGTTGGCATTGATGGTGTCATTGTTCATGAAAAGAAAGAATTTTTGTTGGCTTTAGAAGATGCTTTAGAAGACGTTTCTATTGCTGTTATTTTAGTGACGACAAAACTTGTTGAACTTGCCCCAAATGTCATATCAGAGTTAAAACTTACGCAACCAAGACAACTGATTGTTGAAATTCCAGACCGACATGGTGGTGTTGAAATCGGTGAAGCAATTGACCGATATGTCAGCGAAGCCATCGGCGTCAAGCTGTGAGGTGAGTGCATTGGCATACTATAATGATGAACAACTCTATCGCTATTTTGATAAAGCGATTAGAATCGAAGCAGATAAAAAAATAGTTCAACTCCGTAAAGAAATTGACTATCTATATGCTAAAGAAATGAAAAAAATCAAAGAAGATTTAACAATTAAAAAAGATCTTCAATTGAGCAAAGATATGCGAGATCTTCAAATTGAATATCAAGATCAAATCAATCAGATTGGTGTCGGTTTTGATGAAAAGTTAATTAAAGAAAGATCTTTCATGATTAACATCATTTTTCAAACTGTTTTAGCTAAATTAGGTGATTTTATTCAAACGGAAGACTATGATCAACTTATTATTGATAAACTTGCTAAAATGGAAGACTTTATTAAAAACAAAAAAGTCATTTTTAAAGTTTCTAAAAATGATCAACGGATCAAAAAAGTTATTAAAAAAACAATAACTACTTCTTATGAAGTTGAAATATCGAATGAGATCCATTTAGGTGGGTTTATTGTAGAGATTCCTGCTGATTATATTGAAGTTGATGAAACCATCGACACAAATTTAAAAGAAAGAAAAGAATGGTTCTTTAAGAACTCCAAACTTTTCATTAGAACTTAAGGAGGGTAACCATGACTAAAAATCAAATTTATTCGATTAACGGTCCTGTTGTTACCGTTAAAAATGCTGTCGATTTTCATATGTTAGAAATGGTTTATGTTGGTAAAAATAAACTATTAGGTGAAGTTATCTCTATAAGTAAGGAAAAAACGACAATTCAAGTTTATGAAGATACATCAGGGATTGTTCCAGGTGAACCCGTATATTCAACAGGAGAACCTATTTCAGCACTTTTAGGACCTGGACTATTAACTAATATATTTGA
>CAYJDZ010000025.1:0-1239 GCA_964368955.1 uncultured Mariniplasma sp. | reverse complement strand
TTTCAGTTGAAAAGAATGGCTCATATAAACTCTTTGATTCTATAGTAAAAATAGAAGATTTGAATGGAAATGTTCATGAATTAACATTAGTACAAAAATGGCCAATCAAGACACCAAGACCCACATCAAAAAGACTATCTATTTCTATGCCTTTGATTAGCGGACAACGTATCATCGATACCCTTTTTCCAATAGCAAAAGGTGGGACAGCAGCTGTTCCAGGTGGATTTGGAACTGGTAAAACAATGATGCAACATCAATTTGCAAAATGGTGTGATGCGGATATTATTGTTTATGTTGGTTGTGGTGAACGTGGAAATGAAATGACTCAAGTTCTTGAAGAATTTAGTGATTTAATGGATCCACGTACAAATAGACCATTATTAGAAAGAACTGTTTTAATTGCAAATACATCAAATATGCCAGTTGCTGCTAGAGAAGCAAGTATTTATACTGGTGTAACAATTGCTGAATATTATCGTGATATGGGATATCATGTTGCTGTTATGGCCGATTCTACATCAAGATGGGCAGAAGCTCTCCGTGAAATTAGTGGACGTTTAGAAGAAATGCCAGCCGAAGAAGGATTCCCAGCTTATTTGCCATCACGTATCGCTCAGTTCTATGAACGAGCTGGCTATATGGAGACGTTAAACAAAAAAGAGGGATCAGTCACCATTATTGGCGCAATATCACCTCAAGGCGCAGATTTTTCTGAGCCAGTCACTCAAAATACAAAGCGTTTTGTTAGAAGCTTTTGGGCACTTGATAAGCAATTAGCTTATGCAAGACATTATGCAGCCATTAACTGGAACACCAGTTATTCTGAATATGTCCTCGATTTAACTAAATGGTATGATAGTTATGTAGGACCAAGTTTTCTAACAAACAGAAGAGAAATCATGGCATTATTAGCAGAAGAAAATAAATTATTAGAAATTGTGAAACTAATTGGAGCAGATGTTCTACCCGATGATCAAAAACTAATTATTGAAATTGGAATGGTCATTAGAAGAGGTTATCTTCAACAAAATGCATTTCATAAAGATGATACTTATGTTCCATTAGAAAAACAAAATTTAATGATGGACGTTATCCTATATTTATTCAAAAAAGCTAAACGGTATGTCGATGAAGGTAAATCACTGAGTTTATTATTAGAAACAGGAATTTTTGATCAAGTGATTAAAATGAAATATGATGTACCAAATAATGAGTTAAATCTATTTGATCAATACT
>CAYJDZ010000024.1:5480-14610 GCA_964368955.1 uncultured Mariniplasma sp. | reverse complement strand
ATATCGCCATTAGCAAAGATAAATGATGGTCTCTCAGGTGTGCCTAAGCGAAGTCCACCTTTAGTCACTTCAAAGTCGCCATCTACATAAACAGTGCCTTCAATACCTTGTTCAGAGTTTCCGTGTCCCTCCATTATTAAATCACCGTTAACAACGACATTTCCATAAATTGTAGAGCCTTCATACATAGTAAGATCACCATCTATAAATAGTATTTTACCATCAGGAACTCTTAAGTTTTTTGGATTCTTTTTGGTACCTTCTAATTCAACATCATCATTAATGTACCAATAAGAACCAGATTGTGGTTGTGTTTGATTTTCTAAATCACTAGGTCTCTTATATTCAAATGTAGCACCTTCTTGGGCTAGCTTTTTAATATAGTTCATGACTTTATCAAAATTTCTAAAATCAGTTTCAGGGGTAATCCCATAAAATGAACTACTAATATAGCCAGGAATGAAAGTAGCGAGCAAATTAGTAGTTGTAACTAAAGGCGATAAATTAAACTCTCTTTCCATACCTGTATATTGAAAAAGTGTATCATACATATCAGATTCAGCAGTAGAACCAGTTATATAACTAATCACTTGGTCTTTGTCATCAATCATAGAAGTTATTGTATAGAAACTATCATTGTAGTTGGTGATAGTTACATTAAAATAGATTTCAAGTTCATCAAGGAAATTTCTTTCTAAGTTTTGATCTCTTGAGATAATCTCTAATGCTGCACTCACGTCTGATACTGAGTTTTGATAATCCTCAGTTTGTTTAATGTCAATTTCAACAATTTTTGATTGAAAAACAATATAACTCATCATAGAAGCAGTAATTCCAATAACAAAAACGATGATGCCGAGCACCATTGGAAGTCCTATTCCTTTTTTGTTTTTTATTAGGTTCAATAAAATCATCTCCTTAAATTCCAAGTTGTAAGTTGGTTTTAAAAACATATAACTTGCCTTGTTCTGATGATAGTACAACGGTTATGATTAAACTAGCTGTTTTTGGGTCAGTAATAATTTCAATTTTGCTTGATGAATCAAGGCTAAACTGTGATAAATCCAGCATATTTCCATTAAGCAAGATATCACCATTTAAATAGATTAATGTCATAGATAAAGGTGGAGTGTGAGTAATTAAGACAACATCATTAGCTACTTCATCAAAGACATATTCATAATCAGAATATAATGATAAATCGTTGTTAGCGATCAAGTCATAATCAGTGATGTTTAAACTTTGAATTTTGTTTTCTATTTGTTTGATGATTAGAACTCCTGTAGTATTTGCTTGACCTTGCTCGATAATATCTCTATTTCCTTTAACAATAAATGAAATTGTCATCGCAATGATACTTGTCGCAATCGAGAAAATAACGATAGCTCCAAGTAACTCAACCATTGACATACCTCTATGCTTTTTCATAGATTGCTCCAGTTAGAGTTACGGTACGTTCCTTGAAGTATATAATTGTAATTTCATAATGAATGATTTTAAAAGCAATCGATTGAGCAGTTGGTTTTAAAAATGTAATCGTCATGACTGACTCATAAGTTTTAGTTCCAGATTCATATAAAAAGACATCACACGAAATGGGAGAACCACAATTATCGTTGGTTAAAATCATTTCATTATTATTCATCCAAGTATTTATTTCTTGATAATCATAGTGACTTTCTATGTTATTTCTAACCAAGGATCCAACATCAGTTGCTTTTATTTTTGCTTCAGAGGCTGCCGCTTGATTTCGCATCGTTAAAATAATACTCATTGCTGTTGTTAAAATGAGTGTGATTAGAAAGATGGATGCAGTTGCCTCTAGAATAGTAAACCCATTTTTGTTTTTCAGCATATGAACCTCTCTTTAAGAATACACCTTCATTATATATTATTTATCTAATATATTATAATCAAAAGTTCTTAAGAAATGCTTAATTTGATAAATATAACATCTAAACAGACATTTTTTTTGGTATAATGATTTCAAGTAGAGGTGGTTATATTGAGAAACTTCGTGTTTTATTTTAAAAGAAATGTTTATTTCATGATTTCGGTGATTACAATTATTTTGGCATCTGCTTTTGCAGTGACAATGATTTTTGTTAATGATATATCGAATCAACCCTCAAAGACAACATTGGGATCGGTTTATTTAGGCAATTATGAAAAAGAACAATATGAAGGTGTGATCACGAATGAAGTGAACGCATTTGTAAATAGTGCTATTTACGAGATTTCCTATCAAGATTATATTTATACACTTCCAATGACTTTTTTTAACTATGAAAGTGAACTCACCATGAATGGACTTGTTGAAAATGCTAATAATCGAGCAATTTTTAGTATGAGTGATACGAATTTAGCTGAATTAAGAAGTGATATAGAGCTTAATTTTTCGACTCGTGTTTTAAATGTAGCTGATATTGATTCATTAGTAAAACAAATTAAAAGCGATTTAGGCCAAATGATTTCCCTAAAAAAATATAAATTATCTACTTATTTTCTTGACTCTACTGAAATGACAAGTCTAAATATATCAAGTATGACAAATATTAATGCAAGCGATGTTGAAGCAATTGATAATGCCCTTGATCAAATTGAAATCCTTCCCAAAACTAGATTTTCAGTTCTAGAAATATTAGGACCTCTACATCTTACCAATGAACAATATAGTGTGATTTCTACTGGGATGTTAAACGTATTATCAAAGAGTCATATGAACGGATTTATATTTAATACAAATCCAGTGATGCCTCTTTGGGCAACACCAGGATTTAATGTCAGAATTTTAAAAGTAAATCAATTTGATTTTTCATTTTTTAATCCATTTGAACATGCATATCAAATCACAATAGAAAAAACTTCCTTAACTTCTTTAACTTTTGAGTTAACTGGCGTGCCCTATGTTGATATCTATGATTATAAAATTGAAGTCAAAGTTGAAGTACCATTTGATAGAGTTTATATTGAAAATGATTTATTAGATGAAACAACAATTGGTATTATCATTGAAGAAACAGAAACAGAGATAACCTACCTACTTTTACAAGAATTAGGGCTAGCTGGCAATATTTCTTATATCAACAGACAAATTACTCAAATTAATGGTCAAGTGACGACATATAAACTATATGAAGAGCTTCACGAAGCACAACCTAGTGTTTATCAAAGACATATCGTTGAAAAGGCAGGTGCTTAATATGGCATTAAAACGGATTGGTGATGTTTTAATACAAGCTAAAGTCATTACTGAAAAACAATTAAATGATGCACTTAAAAAACAAGAGAAAAATGAGCGCCTTGGTGAAACGATTATTCGCCTAGCTTATGCAAATGAGATGCAAGTCTTAAAAGCCTTAGAAGATTCTACAGGAGTTCAAAGAGTTTCACTTTTAAACTTTACCATTGATGAAAATGTGTTAAAACTAGTCGATGAATCTTTTTGCCGTAGAAACACGATGATTCCATTAAGAATTGATGGTAACAAATTAATGTTTGCGACCTCTGATCCCCTAGATTTCGCAGTTGTTGAGGAATTAAGATTAATGACGGGATATCGTCCTAAAATGTTTGCGGCTCCTAAAAATGAAATTGATACACAAATCGAAAAATATTATGGCTTTACAAGAACGCTTGAAGCCTTAGGTGTTAAACAAAATGTATCCTTAGATGAAATTACTGAAGAAGAAGACGACTACACAGATACACCTATGGTGAATCTAGTGAATCAAATCTTAACTTCTGCAGTTTTTCAAAGAGCAAGTGATATTCATATTGATCCACTAGATGACAAGATTGTTGTCAGATATAGAGTCGATGGTGTCCTAGATACAGTAAGAGAGTTTCCATTAAAGATATTAAGCCAAATGATTAGCCGGATTAAAGTTATGTCTGGCATGGATATAACCGAAACAAGAACACCACAAGATGGTAGAATTCAAACCGCAATTAGACAAAGAAACATTGACCTTCGTATTTCAACACTACCTACCGTACGTGGTGAAAAAGTTGTTATGCGTATCTTAGACATTAGTGGTGGTGCAAATAAACTAGATAACATTGGTTTATCAAAAAAAGAAGAAAAACTTGTTAGAGATATGATTGCAAAACCAAACGGTATAGTTTTGGTCAGTGGTCCAACAGGTTCTGGTAAGACAACAACTCTTTATGCGTGTCTAGAAGAGTTAAATAAACCAAACGTTAATATCATGACCGTTGAAAACCCAGTAGAATTAAAAATGGAGGGTGTCAATCAAATTCAAGTAGAACCAGATGTCAACCTAACGTTTGCAAATGCACTACGATCAATTTTGAGACAAGACCCTAACATAATCATGGTTGGTGAAATTAGAGACGTAGAAACGGCTGAAATTGCGATTAGAGCATCTTTGACCGGACATTTAGTATTATCTACTATTCATACCAACGATGCGATTAAAACGGTCACAAGACTACTTGATATGGATATAGAACCATTTTTGATTGCTTCATCTTTAACAGGTGTCGTTTCACAAAGACTTGTTAGAAAGTTATGTAGTGAATGTAGCTTTGATGATGAACCAACACCAACAGAGATTGTTATGTTTAAAAAACAAGGGATTGATATTGGCCATGTGAGAAGAGCTAAAGGATGTCCATCATGTAACTATAAAGGATATGCTGGACGGATTGGTATTTTTGAAGTGCTACCTATTTCTGATGAACTGCAAAAATTAATTGCTGAAAATGCAGGATTAGATGCATTAGAAAAAGAAGCAAAACGTTCAGGGATGACAAGTATTCTATCATCAGGACTTAAGAAGGTTCAAGAAGGTGTTACAACTTTAGAGGAAGTCATGAAAGTCGCTGAGGAATAGGAGGGATAGCTTGCAACTTCGAAATTTTAAATATATAGCCATCAACGCTGATGGCAAAACGATTAAAGGTAAGATGGAAGCAATCAGTAAGAGTGTTTGTATTAAGTATTTGCAAACTAAGAATTATAAAGTTAAAAATATTACTGAATATAGAAATATTATTACTTATCTAGAACAAATATCAATTGGACGCTTGTTAAAGACAAAGCAACTTGTGTTTTTCTTAAAACAATTGGGATCTTTAATTAATTCAGGTGTGAAGTTGCTACCTGCTTTAGAATTGCTCAGTTTGCAACAAGATAATAAAAATATTAGAAAATTGTATTTTGAACTGTATCAACAAGTCTATAACGGTAACCTATTATCAAAAGCAATGTCTAGAAGACCGAAAGAATTTCCTAATTTACTCATTCAAATGGTTAAAGTAGGAGAACTTTCTGGAGAATTGCCAGAAACTATTTTAAAAATGGCTAAGTATTTCGAAAGCCAAATGAAATTGACTTCTGAAATCAAAGGAGCAACTAGAATGCCTTTGATCTATCTTGGTGCAGCTATTGTGATTTCAATTGGGATGTTACTCTTTGTCTTTCCAAACATTACGGGTCTTTTCGCATCATTTGGTGATGCGAAACTACCTCCAATTACTCAATTTTTTATAGATACTGGTGATTTTTTCCAACAGTATTCAATCTTTATATTTGGTTTTGGAGCATTAATTGCTGGAGGATTCTATTTTCTATATAAATATCATGTAAAATTTCATTATTTTGTAAAACTTATGATATTGAAAATGCCAGTTTTTGGTGGTCTTATCCAAATGAACAACCAAATCTTAATCGCAAATTCACTTTCCCAGATGTTGTCTAATGGCATTCATGCGATGGAAGCATTAGAAACGACTAAAGATATTTTAGAACATGATGTCTATAAAGAGTTGATTCAAAAGACACTTAACTATTTACAAGATGGTAGACCATTTAGTAAAGCATTTGAAGAAAGTCCTTATATTGATCCAATTATGGCTAAGATGATTGCTACTGGAGAAGTCACAGGTGATATTCCACGATTAATGGAAAACTTGAGTGAATATTATAATGGCATTAGTGAAATTAGAGTTCAACAGTTAAAAAATAGTCTTCAACCGATACTTTTAATTTTAGTTTACGCGATTGTTGGCGTTATGATTTTAGCGATTATGTTACCGATGTTAACCTTAGGTACACAAATTTAATTATTACGTTTTCCTTAATAAATCATGATTCGATTGACAAATATTTAAAAAAAACATATTATATAGTTAGTAATTCAAATTAAATGGAGGAAAAAATTATGTTAAAAGCTTTAAGAAATAGAAAAGGTGTTACTTTAGTAGAATTATTAGCAGTTGTAGTAATCTTAGGGATCATTGCAGCGATTGCAGTTCCAACAATTGGGAACTTAATTTCAAGGCAACAAGAAAAGGCTGACAAAGCTACATTGCAAAATGTGATTGCTTCAGCAAAACTTTATGCAACAGCTGAAGATGATGATTTATTCTTACTAAGTGCTTTAAATCCTGGATATATTGATTTTACAGGTTATGAATTTCTTGGATCAATCACAGTAGCTGATCCAACGATTGAAGTTATCTATGTTAAAGTAACTGGATCAACAGTTACATTCCATGAAGCTGCTGCAACAACACCAGAAGTAACGGTTGGTACAGCTTTAACTAAGATTTCTGTTAACGATACAGTTATTCCATTAACTTTAGGAGCATACGTACCAGAATAATTAACATTACTTAAGTGAACATGAGGAGGTTTTCTTTTAAAGATGCCTCCTTTTCTTATAAATAGACCCAAAATAAGTAAAAAAGGAATCTAATATGACACTTCTATACGCAGTCTTTATTTTCATATTTGGTGCATTATTCACCTCCTTTTTTCATGTTCTAGCCATCCGAATTCCTAAAAAAGAGAGTCTTGTGGGTCATTCGCATTGTGATGTTTGTAGTCATGAATTAAGACTAATTGATGTACTACCTTTAATAGGTTTTCTCATTAATAAAGGTAAATGTCATTTTTGCAAGACAAAAATTCCGATGAAGCACTTAGTCTATGAAATCATAGGAGGTTTATTATTCACCTTATCTTTCATACTCTATGGATTTACAATAGATTTCTTGCTCCTAATTATATTATTGTCAGTGTTAATCATTGAATCTATAGCAGACATTGAATCTATGATCGTTATTGATAGAATCTGGATGATTGGAGTTATTCCGCTCATCGTGATTAGAATTATTCAAACAAACATTCTTACCTATCTATTATCAGCCTCAATCTTATTTATTCTCATGTTTTTAATAGCCCTTTTAGGTAGAACTATCTTTAAAAAAGATGCACTAGGTGGGGGAGACATTAAACTCTACATCTTTATAGGATTGTTATTAACTTATCAATTAGGCTTATTATCTATATTTCTTGCGTCATTATTTGGATTAATCTATGGTATAATTTTCTTAAAACAAAGAGATAAATATATACCATTAGTACCATTTATTTCTTTAGCTGTTTTCCTTAGTTATCTATATGGTCAAGCACTTATAGATTGGTATTTAAATTTATTAGGGATGTGATATTTTGTTTACAAAAAAAGAAAATATAACTGTATTCATATCAGACTTTAAATGTGCCTATTTTATTGATGGCGCTCGTTTGGAAGAGTCTTTATTTGACGCGATAGAATTACCTGAAGGTGTCGTTGTTAACGGATATGTTAAAGAACCAGAAATCTTGTATCAACTTATACTTGGTAATTTTAAAGGACATAAATTCAAATTAAGAAAAGCGAATATTCTTATCCATGATCAAAACTTACTAATTCGTAATTTATCTATATCTAAAGAAGAACTTCAAAAGAAATCTATTAATCAATATATTCACGATCAAACGGATAAAAAAATCTATTTTCCTTTTGAAAAAGCAGCGATATCACAATTCATTCAAAATGAAAGTGACGAAACAGTTAAAGTACTCGCTTTAATTACAGATGAAGACCTACTTCATGATTATTGTGACATATTTGAACGCTTAGGAGCAAAAGAAGTAACTTTTGATCTCCCAGCACTTTCATTGTATGAACTTTATATCGAACAAACTAAAACAGAATCTAAACATGTGATGCTTGTCACGCTTTATAACAAACTATTAGCCATTCAAATATTTGTAAATCACACCCCAATCTTTCAAATGATAGAAGAATGTGATGGATCAAAATCAAATTATCCACAAATATTGGAAAACTATATTGAAAGAATTGCGAACTATTATAAATATAACATCACAAAAGGTGAATCTTCTGTTGAAGATGTGGTTATTTATAATTTATCGGATAGTTTTGAAGATAAAGATATTCAAGTAGGCGTCATTAGTCACTTAACTGATTTTAAATCTATATTATTTGATTTCGATAGAATTGATGGTCATGAAAAAGAGATGCCGAAAGTGTGTCTACTTCCATATGCATCACTAAAAACAAAAGATGCTCAATTTCAATTTACTTTTGAATTTAAATTAGAACGCATCAAAAGATTAAGTATATATGGAAATTATCTTATGGTTGCGGCATTCACTTTGTTTACAACGATTGCCCTACTTTACATCCCATTTTATCTATTTAGTGAAGATATTACTAATCAACAAAACGTTAATCAAGGATTAGAAAATCAATTAAATATTTTAAGAAGGGATCTACCAGAAGTTAATGCTTATTCTCCAGAACAAATAGCTTATAATCAAATCTATGAAAGCTTATCTGAAAAGGAAAAATCATATGAGATCTATTTAGATGATTTGATATCAATGTTAACATCAGAAGTAACTATTAATTCACTTGATGTTCTTGCGAGTGAAAAAACTATTGAAATTACGATTAGTGGAACAACAAGACTCGATTTAGAAGAATATGTATTATCTATTTATGAAGCATATGGCATCAGTGATTTAGAAACAGACGAAACGCGTTGGATTGCCCTACCTCCTACAATTAAAGTCATTTCAGAGTTAGTATTGGAGGTGACAATAAATCATGCGTAAATATAATGTATTTGGGAAAAAATTGTCAAAGACAAAAGCTCTACCATTCATGATTTTAATTTTTATTGGTGTTGTTGTGGGATATTACTTATTAAACTTAACACAATCGCAAAGGTTAGCTGATTTGGAACAAAGAGAGACAGATTTAAAAAATCAAATTAATTTTATTCTTGATTCAGAAGAACCTATTAG
>CAYJDZ010000024.1:0-5380 GCA_964368955.1 uncultured Mariniplasma sp. | reverse complement strand
TTTATGACACAGTTGCTTGCTTTAGATCACATCTACTATATATCCTCAGTTCAAACTTCTTATTTAGTTGATGGCAATGTTCAAGTAGAATATATCATCTTCACATTTTATAATTTAATCTAAATAAATCAATAGGAGTTGCGTAAATTTGCGCAACTTCTATTTCTATCTCTAGATACTTTATGTTATATCATTTTAATGATATAATAAAATAAGGAGTTGATTTTGTGTATATCTTTTTATCTATTGGACCGATTACCCTAGATTTATCGATGTTAATAAGCTTTATTATTGGAGTGAGCTTTGGCTTTTTATTATTGCTCCTTATTTATCTATATGCAGTTTTGAAAAGCTTAAACAAAGGCTTGAAATTGAAAAAAGCAGATGAAACTGACATTGATGAAGAAGAAATTAAATGGTTAATCGATGATGGACAAAAACAATTTAAAGATAAAGAACTTAGAAATGAGATAGGTTATACAAGACATCTTCAAAATATAAGTGGTGAATTAGCAGCTGATATAGCTAAAAAGTTTTATCCGAAATCAAAACATCCATACCTTGAGTTAACAGTTGATGAGACTTTAACTCTCGCACATTATATTACAGATCGAGTAGATGAACTCTTAAAAGGTAAAATCTTAAGAATGACAAGAGGCTTAACACTTGCTAAGATTTATGAGCTCAATGAAACAAAGAGTAAAATTGATAGTAATAAATTTGTTAAGGCAGCAAAAAAATATGCTCAAGTTACAAAAGCAGCAGCAGCAGTTTTAAACGCAGTTAATCCAGTCTACTGGTTTAGAAAGCTAACAAAAGAAACATTAATTAATATCATTATGATTAGAATTGGATTAGCGGTGATTGCCATCACAGGTGAAGAAACGTATAAAATTTATTCTAAAAAAGTGTTTAATGTTGAAAAAACAATTGATTCAGGGGTCGATGATATTTATAAAGATCTAACTGAAGAATTTGAGAAGGCAGGTAGTGAATCATGAGAAAACAAAAAGAAAATGAGCAATTAAAATTAAAGAAACCTGTTTTCAAAATTTTTCAATTTGCAAAAATTGAAGGGATTAGAAATAAACCAAACTATGATAATGAACCTTTTGTTTCACCAATTTTTGGCCATCAAGTCAAAGATATTGTTACAGTTCCTTTTACAATAAAAAATACTGGTGATACGACAAGACGTTTCGATGCTTTTAGAACAAAGCATAAAATGACAGATGAAGAGGCTATTGAAAAATATGGAACTAAATATTATGAGTTTACTAATATTGTTTCTAATAAGACAAGAACTGAAGTTTTTGGAGAATCTGATTTTGTGCCTACAGCGAAACCTATAAAAACTAAGCCTGTTGAACGCAAAATAATGAGTCCTATTGGATTTGGAGAAGCGCTTAAGGAAAAACCTAAATCAGAAACGGACATGCCTTTTAAGATATTACCCGAACAACCTGTTAGAAAAATCTATCAGCCGAAACCAGAAATCAATGATGAACCTAAAGTTTTTCATGAACCTAAACTAGAAACATATAAAAGAGAAAAAACTGAAAGTAAACCAGTTGTTACGACAGACTTTGGATTTTTAAATCGTGATGAACCAGAAGTTAAACATGAATATGTTAAACCTATGTCACAAACAAAGGATGCGTATCAATTCCCTAATATTTCCATGTTTTCAAAAAAAGATCGCGATCTAAATGAACAGCCACAATGGTTACTCGATCAAATTGATGTGATTAACGCAACCCTTGCCCAATTTGGGATTGAAGGTGAAGTTAAATCGAGTAAAAAAGGACCAACTGTTACACGCTATGAAATTGCTTTAGAACCTGGTGTTAACGTTAAGCGTGTTTTATCCATTAGTGATAATTTAATGATGAGTCTTGCATCTAAATCTTTAAGAATTGAAGCACCAATTCCAGGAAAACCTTATGTTGGATTAGAAGTTCCAAATAAGACACCAGAAATTGTAGCTTTTGGAAATGTGATTGATGACCCTAAATTTTTAAATGATAAAGAACACCCATTAAAAGTTGCACTTGGTGTTGATATTGATGGTGAAAATATTTATGCGGATATTCAAGCGATGCCTCACGGATTAATCGCTGGGGCAACCAATAGTGGTAAAAGCGTTTGTGTGAATACAATTTTAATAAGCTTACTTTTAAAAAATTCACCTGAAGATCTAAGACTTATTTTGATAGACCCTAAAATGGTTGAATTAACGCCTTATAACGACCTTCCCCATCTAGTTACACCTGTAATCACAGATGTAAAAATGGCAGCTCAAGCACTCAATTGGGCAGTTGAAGAAATGGAAGGACGTTATCAAAAATTTGCGAATAGTAGATCAAGAGATATTAAATCTTATAATGATAATATTAAACGAGGATTAGTCGAAGATGACAAAATGCCTTATATTGTTATTGTGATTGATGAGCTTGCTGATTTAATGATGGTTGCAGCACACGATGTAGAAGACTCTATTCAAAGAATTACTCAAAAAGCTAGAGCTGCAGGTATTCATCTTTTAGTAGCGACTCAAAGACCTACTACTGATGTTGTTAAAGGAACGATTAAATCAAATATTCCAGTTAGAATTGCTTTTAAAGTTGCCTCATTTGTTGATTCAACGACTATTTTAGATGGTGCTGGCGCAGAAACATTACTTGGTAAAGGGGATATGCTTTTCAAGAAGAGTGAACGCCCACACCGCTTACAAGGCGCTTATATTCCTGATAATGAAATCTATAAAGCAACTGATTTTATTAGAGAACGTTATAAAGCAAATTATATCTTTGAACATGACGCATTAAAGAAGTTAGCTGAGTTAAAAGATATTGCTTCAGATGATTTATTTGAAGATGTCGCAATATTTGTTGTCGAAACACAAAATGCATCAATTAATAGTATTCAAAAGCAATTTGAAGTAGGCTTTAATAGAGCTCAAAAGATTGTTGAGATGCTTGAGTATTATAATATCGTATCTGGTGCACAAGGCACTAAAGCGAGAGAAGTTTTAGTAAATCTTGGTCAACTTGATCAAATACTAGGTAAAGATTAGAAATAAAAGGATAAAAAAATGACATTAAAAAAAGCATACATCAATCTACTGACCTCACTGATTATAATGATAGCGACTGTAATGCTTTCTTCTTTAAAGGTTTCTAGATTAAATATTTCATGGACAATGACCTTATTTTGGATGACAGCCATATTGTCCATTTTTTCTATTGGTTTAAACATTTATCAGTTTAAACGAAAAGCAGATAAAATAACCGATAGTTATTTAAAAAAACATCAGTTTCATATCTTAGATTGGTTCGCATTTTTAAGCATATCCATGATGTTTATCCTTGTTATCTTTATGTTTTTTATACTACCAACAAATGTTGATGGGTCCTCAATGAAATCAACTCTCTTAGATGGTGAACGTGTCTTAATGTATCATTATAATTATAGTCCCAAAAATAATGATGTTATTATCGTTCATATTGCTGATCACTATACAGACACAACAGGTCACCAAGTTAATGCTTCAGGTGATTATGATGATCCTAGCCAAGTCTATTTTGTTAAAAGAGTTGTTGCCATACCTGGTGATGTAATTACTTTTCAAGAAATTGAAACTAATGATGTTTATCATATCTTAATTAACGGGAAAGTTTATCAAAACCAATATTATCAAGTCTATTCGATTAATGATTTAGGAAGATTAAAATTACTTTCTCAATTAGGTGATCAAAACCAGTTAAAAGATAATCAATTTTTAGCATTTGGTGATAATGAATCATTTTCATTTGACAGCAGGAACATAGGAACCATATATGAAGAAGATGTTATCGGCAAAGCAATTTATAAACTTATGCCCTTAGGAGGTATCGCAAATGGATAGAAAAGTAAATGAAAAGCAAATCCAATGGTATCCAGGACATATGTTTAAGTCTTTTCGGGAAATCAAAGAAAAACTAAAATTAATGGATCTTGTGATGATTCTATTAGATGCGCGTCTGCCCCTATCATCAATGAATCCAGATATCTTAAAAATAGTGAAACACAAACCAATTTTACTGCTTTTCAATAAAATGGATTTAGCGGACATTAATATCTTAAATCAACAGATGACCTATTTTAAAGAATTAGGTTTTGAAGGTCTAAAAATTGATGCTCAATCGCAAATTAACACCAATAAAATTCATGAAAAAGCAAGTGAAATATTGAGAGATAAAATTGATAAAAATGCTCAAAAAGGACTTTTAGAACGTCCAATTAGAACAATGATTCTAGGTATACCTAACGTAGGCAAATCAACCTTAATTAACGCTTTAGCCGGGAAAAAAGCAACCAAAACAGGAAATAAGCCAGGGGTCACTAAAGCTCAACAATGGATAAAACTAGGATCTAACTTTGAACTCCTTGATACGCCAGGTGTCTTATGGCCAAAATTTGAAGATAAAAGAGTTGGTTATCATCTAGCCATTACTGGTGCGATTAAAGATGATATTATTCCAACCGATGACGTTTGTCAGTTCGCATTAAAGTTCTTAAAAACAAATTATAAGCAACGCTTACTTGATCGCTACGATATTGCTTTAGATGTAGATGATTATGTAACTATGCTAGATATTATAGGTAATAAAAGAGGTGCACTTCTAAAAGGTGCGGAAATAGATTATGAACGCGTCTACAAAATTATTTTAACTGATATTAGAGGAGGGCAATTAGGAGGTCTATCTTTTGACAGAATATGATTTATATCTCTATGAAGACCATCTATATAAAAAAGGTATAACTTATATTGCAGGCATTGATGAAGCAGGCAGAGGTCCACTTGCAGGTCCGGTTGTTGCTGCTGCAGTGATCTTAAAAAAAGGTGTAAAGTTAAAATATGTTGATGATTCTAAGAAATTAAGTGAGAAACAAAGACAATTAGCTTTAAGAGAGATTAAAGAAAATGCACTTGCGATTGGTATTGGTATCTGCTCAGTTGAAGAAATAGACAGAATAAATATTTATCGAGCGGCAAAACAAGCCATGATATCAGCGGTTTCTCAACTAAAAATTAGACCTGAGTATCTTTTGATTGACGCGATGCCAATAGAATTAGAAATACCTAGCCAATCCATCATAAAGGGCGACCAAAAATCAATTAGTATTGCAGCTGCATCTATTGTTGCCAAAACAACTAGAGATAGCTACATGATTGAAATCGATAAAGTGTTTCCAGAGTATAACTTTAAGCAACATAAAGGCTATGGCACAAAAGAACATTTAGAGATGATTAAAAAACATGGATTCACTAAAATTCACAGGAAAACTTATGAGCCAATCAAATCGATGATCAAAGAACAATTGCTAAAAAAATGAA